>JANNEI010000152.1:0-2116 GCA_031378565.1 Burkholderiales bacterium | reverse complement strand
ACAATGAAGCCGTCGTCCTCGATCACTTCGCCAACCAGGCGCTGCTGGCTGTCGAACAGCATGGCGCGCGACGGGGTGTCCAGCAGCACCAGAAATTTTGCAGGTGAGTTCATGCGGTCGATGCTACCCACGGCATGTGTCAGCTTCAGTCGTCGGCTGGCCGATTCGCGTGTCGGATTGCGCCTACGCGAAGCGCTCTGGGAACGCCTTCGAACGCGCCGCAGCCGGCAACGCCAGGCAATGCGCCGTGGGCTCGAGAGTCACGCCGCGGCGGCGATACTCTGGACAGAATCGAGAAAAATGTCTCTACTCATTGCATGACGAGAACAACCATGTGGACCGCCCTGATCAGCAGCGTGCTCACGCTGTGCGCCGTGCTGCTGGTGATGAACTTCACCACCGGCGAGAAGAAGATCGAGCGCACGCTGGAGCGCCGCTACGCGATCGACGACCCGCAGTTCGCCCGTTCGATGAGCGTGCTGCTCGGGCCGCCGATGCTAGGCGGCAACGACGTGCAGGTGCTGGTCAACGGCGACCGCATCTTTGCGGCGATGCTGGCGGCCATCGGCCAGGCCGAACGCACCATCACCTTCGAGACCTACATCTACTGGTCGGAGTCGATCGGCCAGAAGTTCGCCGACGCGCTGATCGAGCGTGCCAAGGCCGGCGTCAAGGTTCACGTGCTGCTCGACTGGGTGGGCAGCGCGAAGATGGAGCAGCGCTACCTCGACGACATGAAGACTGCCGGCATCGTCGTCGAGCGTTACCACGAGCCGCACTGGAGCCACCTGCCGCGCCTGAACAACCGCACGCACCGCAAGGTGCTGGTGCTGGACGGCAGCATCGGCTTCACCGGCGGCGTGGGCATTGCCGACCAGTGGCTCGGCGACGCGCGCGACGCGACGCAATGGCGCGACACGCACTTCCGGGTCGAAGGGCCGGTGGTGGCGCAGATGCAGGCGGTCTTCATGGACAACTGGATCAAGGCGAAGGGCAAGGTGCTGCACGACGACCTGTACTTTCCGGCGCTGCAAGCTCGCGGCGACATGTCGGCGCAGATGTTCAGCAGCTCGCCCAGCGGCGGCAGCGAGAGCATGCAGCTGATGTACCTGATGGCGATCACCGCGGCGCAGCACAGCATCGACCTGGCCAACTCGTACTTCGTGCCCGACGCGCTGACGACGGCGGCGCTGGTGGCGGCGGCGAAGCGCGGCGTGAAGGTGCGCATCGTCACGCCGGGCGAACACATCGACACCGAGATCGTGCGCAAGGCGTCGCGCGCCGGCTGGGGCGATCTGCTGCAAGCCGGCGTGCAGATGGCCGAGTTCGCGCCCACGATGTTCCACGTCAAGGCGATGGTGGTGGACGGCTTGTTCGTGTCGGTGGGCTCGACCAATTTCGACAATCGCTCCTTCAGGCTCAACGACGAAGCCAACCTGAACGTGCTGCACGCCGCCTTCGCGAAAGAACAGATCGCGATCTTCGATGCCGACTGGCAGCGCTCGCGGCCGATCACCCACGCGCAGTGGCTGAACCGGCCGTGGCAAGAGAAGCTGCTGGAGCACCTGGCTGCGTTGTTGAAGTCGCAGCTGTAGCTCGCTGGCATCTGCTCGCCGACACCCCGCACACAGGAATCCGCCATGACCGATCCCAGCGTCACCGACGCCCGCCTGGCCAACGAGCGCACCACCGACGCGGTGCTGGCCGATGCCGATGCGGCCGATGCGGCCGAAGCCATGCAGCCGGCGACGCTGCTGCCGGTTCCCCAGGAGCCGACGCTGCTGCCGACCAGCACCTTGAGCCTGCGCAGCACCTCGCTGGTGGTGCTCGCTGCGCTGGCCAGCCTCTACGTGCTGCACTGGGCGGCGGCCGTGTTCGTGCCGCTGCTGCTGGGGCTGATGTTCAGCTACGCGCTCAAGCCGGCGGTCAACCGCATGGTGCGCTGGCGCATTCCGCGGCTGGTGGCATCGTCGGTGCTGGTGTTCGGCATCCTCGGCGGCATCGGCGCGCTGGCCTACCGCCTGGCCGACGACGCCACCGCGATGATCGAAGCCGTCCCCGAGGTCGCGCAAAAATTGCGCCGCAGCATCGAGGGGAAACGTGCTGAAGGTGCGGC
>JANNEI010000134.1:0-9846 GCA_031378565.1 Burkholderiales bacterium | reverse complement strand
CCGGCGTGCCGCCGGCATGCGCGGACTGGCCCGGCGTGCCGCCAGCATGCGCGGACTGGCCCGGCGCGCCGCCGGCATGCGCGGACTGGCCCGGCGCGCCGCCGGCCAGGGCCTCGAGGTGACCGTGCAGTGCCGTCAGCGGGGTGCGCAAATCGTGCGCCACGCCAGCCATCATGTCGCGGTGCGCGCTGGATTGCCGCTGCTCGCGAGCCACTTGTGTCTCGATGCGCAGCAGCATGTCACCGAAGGCCGCATCGATGGCCTGCACCTCGTCTGCGACCGCGTGCGGCGCGTCATGTGCGGGGTCGGCAGCGTCGGCACCATCGGCATGACGAAGGCTGTAGTCGCGCATGCGGGCGGCCAGCCGGTGCAGCGGCCAGGTGAGCTTTCGGAACGCAAACGCACCCACCGCCAGCGTCACCTGCAGGCCGATGACCGCGACCAGTCCCGCCCCCCGCCAGAATCGCCGCAGGCTCAGCTGCCCGGCCACCAGGTCACGCGGCTGACCATCGAGCACCACGTACAGGTAGCCGGGCGGTCGAACATCGCCAGCACGCGGCGCGAACATGGCCGCACTGAAGATGCGCGGGATGCCCGAGCCCATCGGGTCGGTGCCGCGCAAGGGAAGCGCGGCACCCGCCAGAAAGCCGCGCACTGCGCCGAGGTCCACCTGGTGTTGCCGAACCATGCCGGGCTCGCCGATGTAGGCGCTGACGCGTCCGTCGGCGTCGAGCACGTAGACCTGGATTCCCGGGTTCACCACCATCAGCATCGACAGCAACGCTTCTCGGGCGGCGCTGTCGGCCTGCTCGCGGTCAGCCAGGGTGATCTGCGGCCAGTGCTCGACGATGTGCCGGGCCAGCCCGTGCGACAGGCGCTGCAGCGACTCCTCCTCGTGCTCGGCCGCAAGCTGACGGCCCAGCAGTGCAACAAGCGCTCCGAACAGCAGCAGCAGCAAAGCCAGTGCGATCGTCAGGCGGGTCGAGAAGCTGCGGCGCGTGGCGCTCACGTCACTGCCTCGTCGAAGCGGTAGCCGACACCCCACACGGTGACGATGCGGCGCGGCTCGCGCGGATCGTCTTCGATCTTGGTGCGCACGCGATTGATGTGCGAATTCACGGTGTGTTCGTAGCCGTCGAACCCTGCGCCCCAGACGCGCTGCAACAGTTCGCTGCGGCTGAAGGCACGGCCCGGATGGCGCAGCAGGAAATGCAGCAGGTCGAACTCGCGCAGGGTCAGCGGCACGGCGGCGTCGCCGCGCAGCAGTTCGCGCCGCACGGTGTCGAGCCGAAACGGCCCGAAGCGCAGTTCGGAAGATGCCGCCGGCGAGGCGCGCAGCTGCTCGATTCGGCGCAGCAGGGCCCGCACGCGCGCCACCAGTTCGAGCATCGAGAACGGCTTGGCGAGGTAGTCGTCGGCCCCCAGTTCGAGGCCCAGCACGCGATGCGCCTCGGCCGCGCGGGCGCTCAGCATGATCACCGGCACGTCGGCGTGCCGCGCGCGCAAATGGCGGCACACGTCCCAACCGTCGGCACCGGGCAGCATCAGGTCGAGCAACACCAGGTCCCAGCGCTGGCGGTCGATGGCCGCCATGGCGCGGTTGCCGTCGGACTCGCGGTGCAGGCGGTAGCCGGCCTCCTCCAGATGCAGACGCAAAGCGCCGGCGATCGCGTCGTCGTCTTCGACCAGCAGCAGGTGTTCGTTCATCGGTCGGTCGGTGTCGCGCAAGAGCGGCACTGCCCGGCCGATTGGAACAGAGGCACCCGCGCCAAACCTCACAGCGGCGTGAAGCGGGCCGCTCAGGCTGGCCGCTGGCGACGCCGTGCCACTCCCAGCACCGCCAGCAGGCCGGCCACCATCAACACATGCGTCTCGGGCTCAGGCACGGCGACGACCTGGAACGAGATGCGGTAGATGTCGGAGTCGCCCGCAAGCGCGCTGTTGAACACGTAGCCCGCGCCGGTGGTCAGGCCGTTGAAGCCGGCCAGCTCGGCGAAGTTGAAGGCCACCACCGAGTTCTGCGGTGTGCGCTGGCTGTTGACGCCGCCGACGACGAAGGCCGCGTTGGCCGGGTCGAACAGTTCCGAGCCGGCGTCCCAGATCTCGTTCGCCTTCACGCCGATCGAGGTGATGAGCAACTGCCCGGCGTTGTCGAACAGGTGGTACTCGGTGGGCAAGTCGTTGCCGATGAAGAAATCATTGCTGGGCACCACCATCGAACCGAAAGTGAAAAACTGGTTCAGCACGGTGTTCACCATGAAGGTGGCGCTCAGGCTGCTGCCCGGCGTCAGCAGGCCCGCCACCGAGCCGACCGTGGCGGTCGGGTCGGCCGCCATGAACGCCGGCAACCACGCCGAGCCGCTGCCGCCTTCGGCCACCGAGATGATGGGTGCCGCGGCGACCTGCCCGATGTTGAAGGCGTCGAAGCTGCCGTTGTTGAAACCGAGGCGCAGCGGGGCAAAGCTGATGCTGTTGGCTGGTGCGAGATTCTGGACCGTGACCTTGACTTCGACATTGGCCGCGCTGGCAGTGGCGCACAGCGCGAGAGTTGCAAGGCCGACGGCAAGGCGGCTCGGGGCGGAAAGACGATGGGACATGAGGAATCTCCTGGCAGCTTCTTTGATCTGACAACCGAGCCCGAGACCTCGAACTCGCAAGACCGATGCTAGAAAGCCGGCGTCCCCGAGTCCTCATCGAATGTTCACGCCGCGGTGACCTTCGTGTGTGCTGGCAATGCCAAGTACAGCGGCTGAAATTGCCGACGCTGCTGGACGCCGCTTGAGCCGCCCGTTCACAGGCCCGTGCTAGGCTTTGCCGACCAACCTCGGGATGTAAACATGCGCCGCTTGCCGACTCTGCTGGGACACTTGCTGATGGTCGCGCTGGTGGCGCTGTCGGGGGGCCAGGCGGCAGCCCAGGAGCCACCGCCCATCGTCTTCAGCCAGGAAGAACTCGACCAGCTGATGGCACCGGTGGCGCTGTACCCGGACACGCTGCTGACGCAGGTGCTGGTGGCGTCCACCTACCCGCTGGAAGTGGTCGAGGCCGAGCGCTTCATTCGCGCCAACCCGAGCCTGAAGGGTGAAGCGCTGACCCATGCCGTGAAGAACAAGGGCTGGGATGCCAGCGTGGTGTCGCTGCTGCAATTTCCGTCGGTCGTCACGGTGATGAACGACAAGCTGGACTGGACGCAGCAACTCGGCGATGCCTTTCTCGGCCAGCAAGGCGACGTGATGGACACAGTGCAGTCGCTGCGTGCCCGCGCCCAGCAGGCCGGCAATCTGCAAAGCACCGAACAGCAGAAGGTGGTGGTGCAGGAAAAGATCATCGTGATCGAATCGCCCCGCGTGCAAACGGTGTACGTGCCTTACTACAACCCGTTGCTCGTGTACGGTGCCTGGTGGTGGCCGGCGCGGCCGCCCTGGTACTGGATGCCGCCGCCCATCTACCGGCCACCGGGCTTCGACCAGGTCATCGTCGGCGGCATCTTCTGGGGCGTCGGCATCGGCATCAGCAATGCCATCTGGAACGACTACCGGCCAAGCTGGCGCGACCGCAACATCAACATCGTCAACAACGTCACCATCATCAACAACAATCGGCCGCGGCCCGCTGGCCCGTGGCAGCACAACCCGGTTCACCGAAAGGGCGTGGCCTACCGCGACACTCAGGTGCGCGACCGGGTGACCGCTGGCACGGCAGTGCGGCCGGGCCTGAAGCCAGGTGCCATCGACCGCAGCCCGGGCCGCGGTGACGACGCCAACCTGAAGCTGCGCCCGGCCGTGACCTCCCCTGGCCGGCCCGCAACGCGACCGGTGACGTTGCCTGTCACGCAGCCCACCACGCGGCCCGCCATCCAGCCCACCACGCGGCCGATCCCGCTGCCCGCCGATCGCCCGACGCTCCGCCCGATGCCGCGCCCCAGCCCGATCAGCCCCGGCGGCTCGACGCGCGAAGCGGCTCAGGCGCAGGCCGAGCGCGGGCGTGTCAGTCGCGAGGCGATGAGCCGGCCCGGCGCGCGCCCGGTGCCGCCGCCGAAGGAACGCCCTGCAGCCGACCGCGCCGTGCGCTGAACCAGAGGACATTCACCATGCAACACACGCCGCGCTCCTTTCTGCGATTCAACCTGCCGATGGCCGCCTGCCTGGCGACCGCGGCTCTGGGTGCCACGCCGTCGGCGGCCCTGGCGCAAGCCACAGCGTCGGCTGCGGCACGCGCAGCCCCATCCACCTTCGATTCGCCAGAAGCTGCGGTGGCTGCGCTGGTCGCCGCCGTGCAGACAGGTGCCAGCGAGCGCATTGCCGCCGTGCTCGGCAAGGGTGCGGGCAAGGTGCTGCGCTCGGGCGACGAGCAGGCCGACGCGCAGGCGCGCAGCGACTTTTTGGCGTCCCATCAGCAACGCGCACGCATCGAAGCGGTGAACGATGCACGCGCGGTGCTGCACATCGGCGAGGCCGACTGGGCGCTGCCGTTTCCCATCGTCAGGACCGGCAGCCGCTGGCAGTTCGACACGCAGGTCGGCCTGCAGCAATACCTGGATCGGCAGATCGGTGGCAACGAGCTGGGCGTGCTGGCAGTGCTCGATGCCTATGTGCAAGCCCAGCGCGAGTACGTGCTGCGCGACCGCAACCGCAACGGCCTGCTCGAATACGCGCAGCGCATGGTCAGCAGCGAAGGCCAGCGCGACGGGCTGTACTGGCCGGCCGCGAGCAGCGAGCCGCCGTCGCCGATGGGCGCACGGTTTGCGCTGGCCAATCTGGGCAAATACCGAGGCACCGACGAGTCGCCGCAGCCGTTCAACGGCTACTTCTTCCGTCCGCTCACCGCGCAGGGGCCGGCTGCGGCCGATGGTGCCTACGACTACCTCGTCAAGGGCCGGCAGATCGGCGGCTTCGCGTTGCTGGCCACGCCGGCGCGCTACGGCGTGTCGGGGGTGATGAGCTTCGTCGTCAACCACGACGGCGTTGTGTTCTCGAAGAACCTGGGGCGCGACACCGACAAGGCGGCCGCGCGCATCACCCGCTTCAACCCGGACGCCGGCTGGCAGCGCGAAACGCCGCCGTGACTGCGACGCAACGCCGTCCAGGGCGATGACAAAGCGCGATATCCTCATCGCCCCTTTGCCGCCCGCCCATGTCCACGCTGCACATCACCGACATCGAGTCCGCCATCAACTGGTGGCGCGACAAGTCGCCCTCGCCCGACGGCATCACGGCCTGCGCCGAGGTGCGCGCGCTGGCCGAGGTGTACGCGCTGATGGTGTACTACCGCGAGCCGGAATGCGATGAGGACTCGATGCCCGCGAAGGCCAAGGCGGCGTGGCTGGACTGGTACGCCAGCACGCCCGATGCGCCCTGCATCGCCATCTGCTCGACCAGCCAAGGCGACGACATCTGCAAAGGCTGCGGACGCAGCTTCGACGAGGTGCAGCACTGGCCGTCGATGACGCCGGGCGAAAAGCGCAGCACCTGGCGACGCATCACGATGCAAGGCACGGCGTGGCGTTTCAACCGCTATTCGGAGCGGGCGCGCGACATCGTGGCCGGCCTGGAACCCGGTCCCGACAAGAGTTCTTCTTGAGCCGTCCTTCGTTGTTGCAGAGCGCACGTCGCATCGCCCCGCTGGCCTGGCCGGTGCTCATCGGCCAGCTCGCCGTGCTCGCCTTCAGCACGGTGGACACCGTGATGGCGGCGCGCTACGGGGCGCTCGACCTGGCCGCACTCGCCATCGGCGCGGCGGTCTACATCAGCGTGTTCGTCGGATTGATGGGCGTGGTGCTGGCGGTAGGGCCGATCACCGGACAGCTGTTCGGCGCACGCAAGCTGCCCGAGGCCGGGCGGCAACTGCACCAGGCCATCTGGCTGGCGCTGGGGCTGTCGGTGATCGGCTGCACGGTGCTGCTGTTTCCGCAACCCTTCCTGAGTCTGGCCAAGGCGCAACCCGAGGTGGCCGACAAGGTTCGCGGCTACCTGAACGCGCTGGCGTTCGCGCTGCCACCGGCGCTGCTGTTCACCGCATTTCGCGGCTTCAACACGGCCGTCTCGCGGCCCAAGATCGTGATGGTGCTTCAGCTCGGTTCGTTGCTGCTGAAGGTGCCGTTGACGGCATTGCTGGTGTTCGGTTTTGCGCTCGACACCCCGTGGGGCCGGCTCGCCGTCGCCCAGCAAGGCGCAGCCGGTTGCGGCATCGCCACCGCCATCGTGATGGGCTTGCAGATGCTGGCGGCCTGGGTGGTCTTGAAACGCGACCCGTTCTACCGGCGCTTCGGGTTGCGCGGCTCGGGCTTCAGCCGGCCCGACCGCGCCAGCCTGGCCGAGCTGCTGCGGCTGGGCCTGCCGATGGGTTTGGCGATCGCGGTCGAAGTCACCGGCTTCACCTTCATGGCGCTGTTCATTTCGCGCATCGGCACCACGCCGGTGGCGGGCCACCAGATCGCTGTCAACATGGTGACGCTGATGTTCATGATGCCGCTGGCGCTGGCCAACGCCACCAGCACCCTGGTGGCGCAACGCATCGGCGCCAAGGACGCCACCGACGCGCGCCGCATCGGCTGGCACGGTTTGCAGATCGGCGTGGGCGTGGCTGCAGCCATGGGCTGCATCGTTTACCTGCTGCGCGAGAACATCCTGCGGGCCTACACGCACGACCCGCTGATCATCGCCGCGGCGCTGCCGCTGCTGGCCTGGGTGGTGGTGTTTCACATTGCCGACGCGGCGCAGACGGTGGCCGGCTTCGTGCTGCGCGCCTACCGCATCACCACGGTCCCGCTGCTGATCTATGTGGCCGCGCTGTGGGGCGTCGGGCTGGCCGGCGGCTACACGCTGGCCTTCGACAGCACCGGATTGAGCCCTGCGTCATTGCAAGGCGCACAGGGCTTCTGGTCGGCAGCCACCGCCGGGCTGACGCTCGCAGCGGCGGCGCTGTGCGGCCTTCTGCTGTGGACGCTGCAACGACAAAAGCGCGAACTGGCAGCGGTTGGCTTTGTGGGTGCAGCGGGGGCTGCGGGGGCTGCGAATCGCTGAAAAAAAGCGCGTGGATGCGCGGTTGATTCAAGCCAGGGCACGCCTCGCGATGTAGCCCGAGCGCGATTCCCCGGCCGCTTTGGCGGCCTGGTCGATCCGCCGCAGAACCCGCGACGGCAACGTGATGTTGATGCGCTCGGCCTTGTCGGAAAGAGATGCAATATCGACCGTGACCAGGCCCCACGTCCAGCCCTTGAACTGGCGATTGCGCTGATGCTCGCCCAGGGACTTGGGCTCGGGCAGCGCCAGCCCGTCGTCGATTGCCACTTCGAGCCACAGTTCGATCGCCTCCTTGGCGTTCTCCATGGCTTCGTCCAGCGTGTCGCCGGCCGAAAAACAGCCGGGAAGATCGGGCACGACAACACCGTAGGCGTGCGTGCCGGTGCCAGTCTCAATCGCGATCGGGAAGTGCATGGCCATGTCCTCGCTCTCAGTTTTCCAGACGGGTCTGTTTCAGTAGTTTGTGCAGCAGCCCAGTGCCCAGATCCTTTCGCGGATGCGGAACTGTCACGTGCCCGGGATGCTGCCCGTCGTTACCCAAGCGGCACCACGCTGAACACCACCCCCGCGTCGCGCAGCGCCGCCACCGCCTCGATGCCCAGCCCGGCAGCCGGCGTGACGATGCCGAACTGGCCGGTGTTGCCCAACTCGCCGCGCGCAAGGCCGACGGCGGCCGTCACCGCCATCTCGGGCGTGGACCGGTAACCCGGGTGGCCTTGCGCTTCCATGCGGCCGCGCAGCGTCTGGCCGCTGGCCGAGGTGGCGAAGATGTCGAACGCGTAGCCGGTGCCGTCGAGCGCGTCGTCGCTCGGGCCTTCGCCCGTTTTGGGGGCGAGCCAGTCGATCAGCTTGCGCAGGCCCTGGCGCTGGAACTCGAGCGGACCTGAAACCGCCGCGCTCAGGCCGGCCAGCGGGGCGGCCAGCGCGGCAGCCGCGGCCCATTGCAACGGCAGCGCGGCTGCCTTCGGCAGGAAGGACAGCCGCGACACATCGGGCACCAGGCTGGCCATGCTCATCGATTCGACATAGCGGAAGTCAGGGCTGAACAACATGTCGTCGCCGGCCTGCCCCGCGCTCAGCAGTGCCTGCGTGCGCAACACGATCGGCGGGTTGATGAAGGGCGCGGGAATCGTGGGCGCGGTGACGCAGCCCATGTCGGCATCGAACTGCGGCACGAAGCGGTAGGCGTTGCGGCGCGCCACGTCGCCGGCGTTCGGCGCGCCCGCCGGCAACAGGCAGGCCGGGTTGCGCACACAGTCGGTGTGGTCGTGTTCGAGCACCACCTTGATCGAGCCGACCGTGCCGCCGCTGACCGCGTCTTTCACACTCTTGATGCGTCGGCCGGTGAAACCCACCACCAGCTTGACCTCGCGACACGGCTGCTTGAATCGCTCACGCACCTGTTGCGCAGCCCACAGCGTGGCCAGGTCGAACGGCAGCGCCTCGTAGCCGCAGCACGGGATGATCTTGACCCTGGCGGCCTGCGCACTCAGGTGATGGCGCGCGATCAGTTGCTGGACCCAGAACGTCTCGCCGGTCAGGTCGAGGTGATGGGTGCCGTAGGCGATGCAGGCCTGCACCACGGCTTCGCCATTCAGCGCGTACGGGCCGGCCAGGTTCAGCAGCACATCGGTCTGGGCGGCCAGGGCTTGCAGGCTGGCCGGGTCGCCCACATCGGCCACCAGCACGCCCGGCTGGCCGGCCGACGCCGGCACCAGCTGCTTGACCAGGGCGAGCAGCCTGTCGCGGTTGCGCCCGGCCACCGCCCAGCGCAGCGGCCGGCTGGCGGCGCGGTGCAGCAGGGCGCGCACCGCTTGTCGGCCGGTGAAACCGGTGGCACCGAGCACGGTTACTTCAAACGGCTTTGCGCTCATCGTCACTCCCGGGGTTGAGGGCGCAGGTTACGACGCTGCCGGCCCTTCGGCACCTGCAAGCTACAAGTGGTAACGCTGAATCCGTGGGCTCACGCGGGAATGCTGAGCACAAAGCAGCTGCCGCCGCCGTCGCGCGACTCGCAGCGCACGCTGCCGCCGTGGCGCTCGGCGATCTGCTTGACCAGGCTCAGGCCCAGGCCCACGCCGCCGGCTTTCTCGGCGTGGCCGGGCAGCCTGTAGAAGGGCTCGAAGATGCGCTCGCGCAGCGCCTCGGGCACGCCGGGGCCGCGGTCGCAGATGCGGATGTGGGCCATGGCACCTTGCCGTTGCAGGCTCACGCCGATGTCCGACCCGCCGTAGCGGCTGGCGTTTTCGAGCAGGTTGCGCAGAGCGCGACGAAGCAGCCGTTCGTCGCCGCGGACGCTGAAGGCGGTGAGCGGTTCACCGTCCAGCGTCGCGTTGACGCGTGACGCTTCCTCGACCGCCATGCCCAGCAGGTCGACCGCCTCGAACGAGGCCTCGCTCTTGACCCCGTCGAGCCGGCTCGCCAAAAGAACCTCTTCGACCAGCGCGTCGAGCTCGGCGATGTTGGTGTCGATCTCGTGCTTCAGCCGCTGCTGCTGCGCTGGCGCCGCCTCGTCGAGCATCGCCACCGCCATCTTCATGCGCGCCAGCGGTGAGCGCAGTTCGTGGCTGGCGTTGGCCAGCAGCGACTGGTGGGATCGCACCAGCGTCTCGATGCGCGACGCCGCGAGGTTGAAGCTCTCGGCCACCGCGGCCACTTCGTCGCGGCCCGAGACCTCGACCCAGTGGTGCAGCGCGCCGGCACCGAACTGCTCGACCCCCAGCTTCAAGGCCTGCAGCCGGCGCGTCAGGCGGTTCACGACCGGCCAGGCACCGGCCGCCACCGCGACAAACAGCAGCAGCAGCACCACCGCCAGACCGATGCC
>JANNEI010000035.1:0-2245 GCA_031378565.1 Burkholderiales bacterium | reverse complement strand
CATCCAGCCGCTGCGGTGTGAGCGCTCGGTGCTGCGCCTGAGCGGCGAGCGGGCCGACAAGCGCGTCGCGCACTGGCAAGCGGTGGCCGTCGCTGCGTGCGAGCAGAGCGGCCGCACCCGCGTGCCGCGCATCGCGCCGGTGCTGACCCTGTCGGCCTGGCTGCAAACGCTGGCGGGGCGCGCCGACGAATCACGATGGCTGCTGAGCCTGCGCGGCGCGCAGCCTTTGCAAGACGCGGCTGCCGCGACCGCAGGTGGCGTGCTGTGCCTGAGCGGTCCCGAAGGCGGCCTCACCGAGGCTGAAGAAGCGGCCGCGCTGGCGCGTGGTTGGGTGCCGATTTCTCTGGGTGCGCGCGTGCTGCGCGCCGACACCGCGCCGCTGGCGCTGCTGGCCTGCCTGGCGCTCTTGCGCACCGTTTCACGATCGCCCTCACGATGAATTCGCAGCTTCTTTTGCTGACGCTGTGCCAGGGCTTTTTCCTGATCAACAACGTCACCTTCATCGCCATCAACGGGCTGGTCGGCCTGGACCTGGCACCCAGCGCGTGGATGGCCACCTTGCCGGTGACGGGATTCGTGGCGGGCGGCGCGCTGAGCACGGCGCTGGTTGCGCGGCACCAACGCGCCTGGGGCCGGCAACGCACCTTCCAGGTCGGCCTGCTGGTGGCCATCGCGTCGACCGCGCTGTGCGCTTACGCCGCGGCCACGCGCAACTTCTGGCTGCTGGTGGTGGCCACGCTGATCGCCGGCTACTACAACGCCAACGCCGGGCTGTACCGCTTTGCCGCCACCGAAATCGTCGAAACCAAGTTCAAGGAGCGCGCCATTTCCTGGGTGCTGGCCGGCGGCATCATCGGCGCGGTGGTCGGGCCGAACCTGGCCTCCGCCACGCGCGACACCCTGCCGGTTCCGTTCGCCGGCGCGTACGCGGCGCTGGCGCTGGTGGCGTTGATGTCGTTCGTGGTGATGTCGTTCATCAGGTTTCCGCCGCTGCCCTTGCCCAGTGCGGCGCGTCCTGGCCGGCCGCTGCGCGAGATCGCGCGGCAGCCGGTGTTCATCGTCGCGGTGCTGGCCTGCTCGCTCGGCTACGGCGTGATGAACTTGCTGATGGCCGCCACGCCGATCGCCATGGCGCAGTGCTCGCACCCGTTCAGCAGCGCCGCGCTGGTGCTCGAATGGCACGTGCTCGGCATGTTCCTGCCGAGCTTCTTCACCGGCAGCCTGATCAAGCGCTTCGGTGCCCTGCCGGTGATGGGCGTGGGCGTGCTGCTCAACCTGGCGTGCATCGCGGTGGCGCTGTCGGGCGTGGACCTGATGCAGTTCCTGGTGGCGCTGGCCATGCTCGGGATCGGCTGGAATTTCTTGTACATCGGCGGCACCACGCTGTTCACCGAAGCCTACCGGCCCGAAGAGAAAACGAACGCGCAAGCCGCCATGGATTTTTGTGTTTTCAGCACCATGACGGCGACGTCGTTCGCCTCCGGTGCGCTCGTCACCACGCAGGGCTGGACCTGGCTGAACTGGGGCTCGCTGTTTCCGGTTCTGGTCACCGCGGCAGCGCTGGTCTGGCTTACGATGCGTCGGCGCGCGACCCGAAACCGGCTGCTCGCTTAACTTCAAAGGGGCACATCATGGGTTTGCTTGATTCGGTGATCGGGGCATTGGGCGGCGGTGGCAGTGGCGGCGGCCAAAGCGGTGCTGGCGGCGGGCAGGCTGCGCTGATCAACATCGTGCTGGGCATGCTGGCGAATCGGGGCGGCGGGCAGCTTGGGGCCGGCGGCATCGGTGGCTCGGGTGGCGGCGCGAATGGCGGCCTGGGCGACCTGATGGCCAGGTTCCAGCAAGGCGGCCTCGGCGACGTGCTGGGCTCTTGGATCGGAACCGGCCAGAACTTGCCGGTTTCTGCCGATCAGTTGAGCAACGTGCTGGGCTCCGACATGCTGGGCAGCATCGCCAGCCAACTCGGTGTTACTCACGGTGAAGCGGCCAGCCAATTGTCGGAGGTGCTGCCGCAGGTCGTCGACAAGCTGACGCCCGACGGCCAGGTGCCCGAGGGCGGCTTCGGCGACATCGGTGCCATCCTGGGCCGCTTTGGTCAGCGCTGATTGCGGGTGGCTGCGGGTTCAGTTGCACCGCGCATCGATCCCGCCACCAGGTCGAACCTGAACAGCCGGCATTCGATCGGCCCGTTCCACATCGGCACGCGGCGCGCTTCCTTCAGCCGCATGGCGCTCGGCAGCTTCAT
>JANNEI010000810.1:0-2182 GCA_031378565.1 Burkholderiales bacterium | reverse complement strand
GACGTGCTGGGCTACACCACGCAGGCCCGCTTCCTGATGAACTGCGGCCTGCTCGACCTGCTGGCGGGGGCCGACGTGCGCACCACCGCCAACGCCCAGAAGCTGCTGACCGAGCACGAGATGGGCGAGCTGTTCAAGGTGATCGGCTTCTCGAAGGGATGTGCCGCCGGCTTCAATCAGGCAGCGCTCGGCTTCGCCGGCGGCGACCGGACGCACACGCTGTGATCCGCTGGCTGATCGTGATCTTCCTGGCCTTGCTGATCTTCAGCGGCCTGCACCGCTGGCTGGAAAAGATCGGCCTGGGCAAGCTGCCGGGCGACTTCCGCTTTCGCTTGTTCGGGCGCGAGTGGTTCATCCCGCTGACCAGCGCCGTGGTGCTCAGCACGGTGGCGATGTTGATCTCGAAGCTGGTCTGATTCGGTCGGGTCAATCGACCCCGCCGCAGCCGGGCCACGGTTTCAGCCCGCGCCTTTCTGGCACCATCGCCGCATGGCTTCGCTGCTGCCCGACGAGATCGCCCACTACCGCGCCGAGGGCTGGGTCATCCCCGGCTTTCGCCTGCCGGCCGCGCGGGTTGCGCTGATGGTGGACGCGCTCGACGCGCTGATCCGCAACAACCCCGGCGTGCGTCCCGAAAAGCTGGTGTCGGCGCATGTCGAGGGCGACAACGGCGAAGGCGTGCGCGGCAGCCGCGCCTTCCTGGACCTGGCGCGCGACGCCGAAATCGTCGATCTGGTTTCAGGCGTGATCGGCGACGACGTCATCCTCTGGGGCTGCCATGTGTTCTGCAAGCCGGCGCGCGAGGGCTTCGAGACGCCGTGGCACCAGGACGGGCACTACTGGCCGATTCGCCCGCTCGCCAACTGCACCGTGTGGGTGGCGCTGGAAGCATCGACGGTCGAGAACGGCTGCCTGCGCGTCATCCCGCGCTCGCACCTGGGGCAGCGCCTGCACGAGCACCTGCACGAAGACCGCGCCGATGTCACGCTGAACCAGCGCATGGCCGAGGGCACGTTCGACGAAGCCAGCGCGGTCGACCTGGAACTTCAGCCCGGCCAGATGTCGCTGCACGACATCCACATGATCCACGGAGCGGCGGCCAACACCTCGCCCAGGCGGCGCACCGGCGTGGCGCTGCGCTACATGCCGGCGACCTCGGTGTTCGAGCGCGACCTGCGCCCGGCGGACGGTAAAAGCGGCGTGCCGGTGGACTTTGCGCGCCGGCCGCTGTGGCTGGTCAGGGGTGTCGACCGCAGCGGTCGCAACGACCTGGCAGTCGGCCATCGCCGCAGCTAGACGGCCTGCGAATCAGATTTGCGGTGGATGCCGCACCAGAGTCGCATCAGACGTCCGCATCCGAGATGTGCCACTCGTGCTGGCAGCGGCGGCAACTCACCTTCACTTGCTGCTGTGGCCGCTCGTCGCGCACCAGCACCAGCCAGCCGTAGGTGTCGCATTGCGAGCAGACCGCCTGGTTGGCGGCGGTTTCGGCATGCATCATCAAGTACAGGTAGCGGCGCAGCGCAAACACGCCGATGCCCGCGCACAGCAGCAGCGAAACGAGGTTGCCCAGTTGGTCCGCCAGCGGCAGCTTTCGGCTGAACAGCTCGACCGTGACCAGCAGGCCGATGGTGCAAAGGAGCAGCAGCACCAGGTGCACGTGGCTTTGCATCAGTTCACCTTCGTACCACTTGCGAAAGCCATGCTTTCGGATGCCGTCGGCCAGTCGCATCACGTCTCCTGCCCAGCGTTGTCGCCTCAAATTATCGGCGGGGTCGGCAAGGCCACGGCACGCTGCGGGGAATCAGGTTTCGGGCGTTGCCAGGCCCGCTCGCACCGCGCTGACGCGGGCGTCGTGAACCGCCTTGCCGATGTCTGGCCCCTGGCGTCCGGCTTGCACGGCCAGCGCCGCGACCTGGGCAGAGTCGATGCTGCTGGCGAGCCGCAAGGCCTGCCGCAGCCGCTCGCGTTGCGGGTAAGGCGAGTCGTCCAGCCCCAGCCGCCCGCGCGCGTCGCATTCGCAGGCCAGCAGCACCTCGTCCCAGCGGTCGGGGCGACGCAGTGCGTCGCAACGCTCCAGCAGCCTGACCAGCGCCGCCGCGCTGAAACTGGCCGATCGGTGGATGTTGCCGTGCTCGCGCGCCACCACCTCCGCCAGGGCGCGGCAATCGGTCGGCACGCG
>JANNEI010000806.1:0-4155 GCA_031378565.1 Burkholderiales bacterium | reverse complement strand
GCCGACCTCGACTACCTGATCATCGACATGCCGCCCGGCACCGGCGACTTTCAGTTGACGCTGTCGCAGCGGGTTCCGCTGACCGGCGCGGTGATCGTCACCACGCCGCAGGACATTGCCCTGCTCGACGCCAAGCGCGGCATCAAGATGTTCGAGAAGGTCGGCGTACCGATTCTCGGCATCGTCGAAAACATGGCGGTTCACGTGTGCTCGAACTGCGGCCACCAGGAACACATCTTCGGTGCCGACGGCGGCAAGAAAATGGCGGCCGAATACGGCATGGACTACCTGGGCGCGCTGCCGCTGAGCATGGGCATCCGGGTGCAGGCCGATTCGGGCCGGCCCACGGTAGTGAGCGACGCCGACGGCGAAATCGCCGGCCTGTACAAGTCGATGGCGCGCCAGGTGGCGGTGAAGATCGCGCAGCGCGCGAAAGACTTCTCGTCCAAGTTCCCGACCATCTCGATCTCCAAGACCACCTGATGGACAACCCGCGCCCCAGCGTCACGGTGGCGGTGGTGATGGAGCGCGAAGCGCAGCCCAACCAGTGGGAAGACTGGCGGTTCAAGCTGCTCGAAGTGGTGCCGCACGAAGACGCTTTCGGCAGCGCGCCGCGCGTGCTGCGCGACGACGGCAAGCGCGCGCAAACGCTGTACCCGGCCTTCAGGCTCGAACTTTTCAAGGACGAAGGCGAGGGCTACCACCTGAACCTCACTTCGGGCCAGCCGGTGTGGTTCGTGATGTGGCGCGTGGCCGAGGACGACCCGTCGCAACTGACGGTGGAGGCGGTCAGCCTGTCTTACAACGAAGCCGGGCGCTGGCTCGACGCGCAGGAGCGCGTCGACAACGTGCCGCTCGGGGCCGGGTTGACGGCTTGGCTGCAGGCGTATGCCGACGAGCACTACCGGCCCGAGCCGAAGAAGCGCCGGCGTCCGCAGTCGTTCCTGCCGCCGGAGCAGCGACGCTGATCTCATCGTGAGCGAGGACGACGGCTTCCTGTCGCGCTGGTCGCGCCGCAAGGTGCAGGTGCAGACCGGCGTCGCACCGCCGCAGGCAGCTGAGCCTGCGTTGCCGGTGGTGGTTCCGGCCGTGGTGGTGTTGCCGGCTGCCGAGGCTGAGGCAACTGCAACCGCCACGCCACCCGCCGCTCCCGCAGCACCGGTGCCGCCCCCACTTACGATGGACGACGTCGCCTTGCTCACGCCGCAGTCCGACTACACGCGCTTCGTGGCGCGCGATGTCGACGAAAGCGTGAAGCGTGCCGCGATGAAGAAGCTGTTCACCGACCCGCACTACAACATCATGGACGGGCTGGACACCTACATCGACGACTACGGCCGCCCCGACCCGATTCCCGAATCGATGTTGCGCCAGATGACCCAATCCAAATTTCTGGGCCTGTTCGACCACGAGGAAGAGCCGCCGCCGGCCGAGGCATCCACCGATGGCGAAACCCCGCCGCCAGTGCCACAGTCGCTTCCTGAACCCGACGTATCCCACGATGAAAACGCTGATTTGCGACTGCAACAAGACGATGCCGCTGGACGGCCCGGCGCTGATCAAGGCGCTGAACCCGACAGCCGGGTCTGACGCTGCCGACGGGCTGCAAACCGTTCACACCACACTGTGCCGTCGCGAGGCCGGTGCCTTTCAGCGCGCGGCCAAGAGCGGTGACGATTTGCTGGTGGCCTGCACGCAGGAAAGCCGCTTGTTCCTTGAGCTGAACGCCGAGACCGAAGGCGCGCCCGGCACCGACGAGCGGCCGATCCGCTTCGTCAACATCCGCGAGACCGGGGGCTGGTCGAAGGACGCGAAAGCCGCCACGCCGAAGATCGCCGCGCTGCTGGCGGCGGCCGCGTTGCCTGAAGCCGAACCGGTGACCACCGTGAGCTACAAATCGGCAGGCCGTGTGCTGGTGATCGGTGAGGCCGATGCCGCGCAGCGCGCCGCCGCCATGCTGGCCGACAAGCTCGACGTGAGCCTGCTGCTGACGCGTTCAGGCGGCACCCTGGCGCAGACTCGCGCGCAGCCGGTGCACGCCGGCAGCGTCAGCGCCATCAGCGGCTGGCTCGGCAACTTCGAGGTCAGCTGGGACAGCGCCAACCCGATCGACCTGGACCTTTGCACGCGCTGCAATGCTTGCGTCGACGCCTGCCCTGAGTCTGCGATCGACTTCAGCTACCAGATCGACCTGACCAAGTGCACCGGTCACCGTGAATGCGTGCGCGTGTGCGACGCAGCCGGTGCCATCGACTTCACCCGCGCTGCGCAGTCGGCCAGCGAGTCCTTCGACCTGGTGCTCGACCTGCAAGAGACGCCGCACCTGTCGCTGCACCAGCCGCCGCAGGGCTACCTGCATGCGGGCAGCGACGCGGCGCTGATCGACGCCGTGCTGAAGTTGCGCGAGATGGTGGGCGAGTTCGAGAAGCCGAAATTCTTCAACTACAAGCAAAAGATCTGTGCCCACAGCCGCAACGAGCAAATCGGCTGCACGGCCTGCATCGATGTGTGCTCGGCGCAGGCCATTCGCAGCGATGCGTCGATGAAGGGGCGCGGTGTCAAAGCCGGCAACGACGCCGCAGGCGGCATCGTGGTGGAGCCGCACTTGTGCGTCGGCTGCGGTGCCTGCACGACGGTGTGTCCGAGTGGCGCATTGACCTATGCCACGCCGCGGCCCCACGAGCAGGGCCGGCGCATCCGCACGCTGTTGTCCACCTACCTGCGGGCCGGCGGCAAGGACGCGGCGCTGCTGATCCACAGCCAGGCTGCCGGCGTCGAGCTGATCGGCGAACTGGGCCGGCTGGCGCGCACCGACGCGCGGGTTCACGGCGTGCCGGCCCGCGTGATGCCGATGGACGTGTGGCACACCGCCTCGGTCGGCATCGAGCTGTGGATGTCCGCAATCGCTTTCGGAGCCTCGCAGGTGTGGGTGCTGCTGAGCGACGAGGAAGCGCCCGAGTACCGCCGGGCGTTGACCGAACAGATGGCGGTGGCACAGGCCATCGTCAGCGGCATGGGGCTGCTTGGCGAACACTTTCGCGTCGTCGACGCGCGCGATGCCCGCGCGCTGGACACGATGCTGCGCGTTACGCCGGCACAGGCGGTGAAGCAGCCGGCGGCCTTCAGCGTGCAGGCCGAGAAGCGCGCCACGCTCGATCTGGCGATCGACCACCTGATGAGCCAGGCGATCACGCTGCCGCTTGAGATTGCGCTGCCCGGCCGTGGCAGCCCGTTCGGCAACCTGGTCGTCAACACCGACACCTGCACGCTGTGCCTGAGCTGCGTCAGCGCCTGCCCCGAAAGTGCGCTGGCCGACAACCCCGATCTGCCGCAGCTTCGCTTCATCGAAAAGAACTGCGTGCAGTGCGGCCTGTGCGCCAGCACCTGCCCAGAAGACGCCATCACGCTGCAGCCCAGACTCTGGCTGGCCGACGAAGGCAAGGCGCGCAAGCAGTTGCGCGTGCTGAACGAGGCGCAGCCCTATCGCTGCGTGCGCTGCGACAAGCCGTTCGGAACGTTGAAGGCGATCGAGTCGATGCTGACCAAGCTCGGCGGCCACTCGATGTTCCAGGGTGTTGCCGCCGAGCGCCTGAAGATGTGCAGTGACTGCCGCGTGATCGACATCCACAGCAACGCCAACGAAGTGAAGATCACCGACCTGCAATGACCAGCACCCTCCATTTCAGCACCCCCGACGACCGCGAAGAGCTGGCGCGCGCCGAGGTTTACGGCCTGCTCGGGCAACTGTTCTATGCACCGCCGTCTGCCGATCTTCATGCGCAGCTTCAGGTCGCGCCCACGGTGGCGCCGGCACCCGGTGCCTTCCTCGAATCGAGCTGGACCGAGGTGGTGGCGGCGTCGCGGCGGCTCAGCTGCGATCAGGTGGCGGCCGAGTACCAGGCCTTGTTCGTCGGCATCGGCAAGCCCGAGGTGTTCTTGTACGGCTCTTACTTCATTGCCGGAGCGCTGAACGAGAAGCCGCTGGTGGCGCTGCGCCACAGCTTGCGCGAGCTTGGCCTGGAGCGCCCCGAGTCGGTGACCGAGACCGAAGACCACATTGCCAGCCTGTGCGAAGTGATGCGCTATTTGATTGCCGGCGACGACCTGGCGGTGAGCAACCTGGCCACGCAGCAGGCATTTTTCGCACAGCACGTG
>JANNEI010000788.1:0-3993 GCA_031378565.1 Burkholderiales bacterium | reverse complement strand
AAGCCGGCCGAGATGGCCATCGAGGAGCCGCGCCAGTTCAAGCTGATCGTGAACGTCAAGGTCGCCAGGCAACTCGGCATCCGCGTGCCGCAGTCGGTCTTGCTGCGCGCCGACGAAGTGATTCAGTAAACCGGCGGGCCGCGCCTGGCCTTCATTGCAGGTGCCTTCCCAGTGCCCGCATCACCGCCACCATGCTGCGCCAGGGCAAGCCGCCGGTGGAAAACTGGGTCGTGGCGGCCAGCAAGCCCTGACTAAATGTTGTTCGTTCAACTCCGTTCGGCCTGATCCTTCGACAAGCGCAGGACAGGGTTCGCAATCCGCAGCAACGGCTTGCGCAAGGCCTCGCGCCGCGTGATCTGCTCGCCATGCGCCGCGTCGCGCGCCGGGCGCAGCACAAGGCGGACGTGATCTTCGTCACCGGCCCGGCACCCATCCGGACGGTGGCGGCCGCCACGCGCAGCATCCCCATCGTCGCGCTCGACCTGGAAACCGACCCGGTGCGGGCTTGGCTGGGTGCGGTGCGGCGTCTGTTCCGCTGACCACCCGCAGGCACGCGCCGCGCCAAAGACTGGGGGTCGCAACTTGCGTCGCCGTGGCGCAAACTGACGGTCCGCGGGCTACGTCCCGATCTGCTTTTCTGGGGAACGACGATGAACTCGCAACGCGGGCCGCGAAATCGCTTTCGAGGCCGACCGGCCATCATGAACTGGCAGCCCGTGCGGTTGTTCCCGCAACGGGTGCTCGACTGATGGATCGGTGCAATGAATCGCCGCCACCTGCTTGAATTCGGTGCAGCCAGCCTGGCCGCCCACCCTGCCATGCTGTGGGCGCAGCCGGCCGCCGCCGCGATGCCCCGGATCGGCGTGCTCTCGTTCGGCACCGCGCCATCAGGGACGAATCCAGACCCGGCCACCGGGTTCCGCCAAGGCCTTCGCGAGCTCGGCCTGGTCGAGGGCCGCAACCTGATGATCGACTACCGCTACGCCGACGGCCGACCCGACCGGTTGGCGGCGCTGGCTGCCGAACTCGTTCAATTGAGGGTGCAGGTGATCCTGGCCGGCGGCCCGGCCACGTTGCAGGCGGCCCGAAACGCAACAAGCACGATTGCGATCGTCGCGATGGCTGGTCAAGATCCGGTCGACGAAGGCTGGGCGCAAAGCCTGGCACGGCCGGGCGGCAACGTCACCGGCCTTACCGTCACGTTCCCCGAGCTCGGCCCGAAGCAGCTCGAACTGCTGCAACACGCCGTGCCTGGGCTGGCCCGTGTGGCCGTCTTGCTGGCACCCGCAGAGTTCACGAAGGGACAGCAGATTTTGGACGCCGGTGCCCGCGCGCTGGGGTTGCAACTGCAAATGCTCGAGGTCAGCGGGGCAGATGACTTCGAGGCCGCATTCAAGCGCGCGACGCAAGGTCGCGCGCAAGGCTTGTACGCCATCGATACCAACACCATCGTGACCCACCGGTTCAGGCTGGCGGAACTGGCGGTCAGCGCGCGGCTGCCATCGGTCAGCGGCTTCGCGCTGCTGGCCGAGGCCGGCTTCCTGATGAGCTACGGAACGGACATCAACGCGCTCGGCCGGCGCGCCGCTACGTACGTCGACAAGATTCTGAAAGGCGCGCGCCCGGGCGATCTGGCGATCGAACGGCCGACCGAGTTCGAGCTGGTGATCAACCGCAAGACCGCGGGCGCGCTCGGCATCGCGCTGCCCAGATCGCTGCTGTTGCGCGCCGACAGGGTGATCGAATGAAGCGACGCCTTCTGATGTGGCTGCTGGGTGGCGCGGCCTTCGGTGCAGCGCTGCCGACGCGGGCGCAACGCGTGGCGCGCATCGGCTTGCTGTCGCTGAACCGCGCCGGCTCGGACATGGCGCAGTACGAAGCGGTGGCGCTGCGACAGGCGCTGCGCGGCGTCGGTCTGGAGGACGGCAGGAACCTGAAGATCGAGTGGCGCTACGGCGAAGCCCAGGTGTCTCGCCTGGCCGACCTGGCCGAAGACCTGGTGCGGCTCGACGTGGACCTGATCCTGGCCATCACCAACGACCCGATCGAAGCGGCGATGCGCGCCACGCGACGCATCCCGATCGTGATGATCGGTGCCGCGCTGCCGGTGGAACTGGGCTACGTGCAAAGCCTGGCGCGACCTGGGGCGAACGTCACCGGCACCTCCTGGGCGTCCATCGAAATGTCGGGCAAGGTGCTGCAGGTGCTGCGCGAGGCCGCGCCGCAGGCCAAGCGCGTTGCGATCCTGGCCAACCCGCTGGCACCCGGCACGCAAAACTACCGCGCTGAAAACCGGCGTGCGGCCAGTGCATTGGGCATGTTGCTGGAGGTGGTCGACATCGCCCGTGATGCGGACCTGAGCGGCGCGCTGGCACAGCTGGCGGCGAGCCGTCCCGACGCGCTCTACGTGGCCGGCGAGGGTGTGGTCGGCACCCAGCTGGGCGAGATCGTGGCCTTTGCCCAGCGCCAGAAGCTGCTGGCGATCGGCGTCACGCCACAGTTCATCCGGGCCGGCGGCGCGCTCTACTACGGGCCGAACCTGGCGCATCTTTCGCAGCGCACCGCCAGCTACATCGACCGCATCCTGAAGGGCGCGCGTCCTGCCGACCTGCCGGTGGAGCTGCCCACCAAGTTCGACCTGATCGTCAACCGGAAAGCGCTGAGGGCGATCGGGTTCTCGATCCCGCAGTCGATGCTGCTGCGCGCCGACGAGGTGATCGAATGATCCGCCGCCGAAGCTTCAATGCAGCGCTGGCCGCCGTGCTGGCGGCCGGGACTGGCGCGCTGTCGCGCCGGGTGCATGCCCAAGCGGTGCCGATGCGCCGCCTGGCCTCGCTCAGCCCGGTGGCGCCCGGGTCGCCGCTTTCGCTCTACGTGTTCGAACAGTTGCGGCAAGCGGGCTTCGAGGTGGGCCGCAACCTGAACGTAGACGCCCGCTTTGCCGAGGGCGACGCCGCGCGCCTGCCGGCATTGGCCGTCGAGCTGCTGCGCGGCAAGCCCGAGGTGATCGTCGCCTGGGGAAACGAAGCGGTGGCAGCGGCCAAGGCCGCGACGGCCGACATCCCGATCGTCATGGGCTTCGGTGCCGAGCCCGTGGAGGCGGGCTTCGTGAAAAGCCTGGCCGCGCCGGGCGGCCACATCACCGGCACGGTGTGGGCGTCGGGCGAGATTGCCGGCAAGACGCTCGATGTGCTGCTGCAGGCCGTGCCGGGCGCCAAACGCGTGGCCTTGCTGCGCAACCCCAGGTTCCCCGGCATCGATCGTTACCACGACGCCTTTGCACTCGCCGCCACGGCGCGCCGGCTCACGGTGTTATCGCATCCGGTCGAGCGGCTTGCCGACCTCGACGCGGCGCTCGAGCGCGTCGCCGCCGCCAAGCCCGACGCGCTCTACGTGACGCCCGACGCGATCACCGAAGCGCGCACCCAGACCATCGCGGCCTTTGCGCTGCGGGCGCGGCTGCCGATGATGGGCGTCTCGCCGCAGCTCCTGCAAGCCGGCGGGCTGCTGTACTACGGGCCCGACGTCGAGGAGTTGGCAGCGCGCACGGTGAGCTTCATCGTGCGCATCCTGCGCGGTGCGCGGCCGAGCGAGCTGCCGGTGGAGGAGCCGACGCGCTTTCGGCTGATCGTGAACATGAAGACCGCGAGGGCGCTGGGCCTCGCGATCCCCCAGTCGCTGCTGTTGCGCGCCGACGAGGTGTTTCAATGATCGGCCGGCGCAGCGTCGTCGCCGGCCTGGCCGGTGCGGTGGCCTCCCCGCGGCTGGCAGCGCAACAGCAGGCCGTGCCGCTGATCTGCTACCTGGCACTGGCCACGCGCCAGTCCGATGCGGCGAGTGTCGCGGCGTTTAGAGACGGGCTGCGCGAACTCGGCCATGTGGAAGGGCGAACCTACACGCTCGTCGAGCTGTATGCCGAAGGCGACATCGTGCGCGCCGAAGCCATGCTGCGCGAACAGCTCGTGCGGCCGGTCGGCGTGTTCCTCGTTCCCG
>JANNEI010000776.1:0-2547 GCA_031378565.1 Burkholderiales bacterium | reverse complement strand
ACCGACATGGCCAGCCCGCACCTGCACCATGCCGGCACGGCGGCGCAGAAATCGCGCCACATGCCGGGTGTGACGGCGGGCACCACCATCACGGCGGTGGGCATCAGCGAGGCCGGTGCCGGGTCGGACGTGGCCGGCATGCTCACGCGCGCGGTGCGCAGCGCAGACGGCGAGCACTGGGTGCTCAACGGCAGCAAGCTGTTCATCACCAACGGCGTGCACGCCGACCTGTATTTCATCGCGGCCAGGACGGGCAGCGCGCGCCATGCGATGTCGATGTTCATCGTCGAGAAAGGCACGCCGGGCTTCAGCGTCGGCCGTTCGCTGCACAAGACCGGCTGGCTGTCGTCGGACACCGCCGAACTGGTTTTCGACAACTGCCGCATCCCGGCGGGCAACCTGTTGGGCGACGAAAACAAGGGCTTCTATTCGGTGATGAAGAACTTCCAGACCGAGCGCATCGCGCTGGCCGCGATGGCGGTCGGCCACTGCACGCAGGCGCTGGCGCTGACGCTCGATTTCGTGCGCCAGCGCCAGGCCTTCGGTGCACCGCTGTTCGACAAGCAGGTGATCCGCCAGCGCCTCGCCATGCTGGACGCCAAGGTGCGCGCCGCGCGTGCCTTCATGTACCACTGCGCCTGGCGCGTGACGCAGCAGCACGACGTGGTGCAGGACGTGTCGATGCTGAAGGCGCTGACGGGCGAGCTGGTCAACGAGGTGGTGCAGACCTGCCAGCAGTTCCACGGCGGCATGGGCTACATGCGGGGCATGCCGATCGAACGCCTGTGGCGCGACGCGCGCGTCCTGGCCATCGGCGGCGGGGCCACCGAGGTGATGCTGGACGAAGCGGCGAAACGGTACTGAGGCCATGGACGCACGCGCGCACTTCACGATGCTGGCGCGTTACAACGCCTGGGCCACGCGCACGCTCTTCGAGCACATCGACGCTCTGCCTGAGGCCGACTACCGGCGCGATTGCGGCCTGTACTTCAAGAGCATTCACGGCACGCTGAACCACCTGCTGGTGGCCGAGCACGGGCTGTGGTTCCCCCGCTTTGCGCAAGGCCTGTCGCCCCGGCTCGCGCTGAACGCCGAACTCGAAAGCGACCGTGCGCCGCTGCGCAACCAGTTGCTGGGTGCGGTGATGCACTGGCAGCCGCTGATCGCAGCCTGGGACGCGCAGCACTTCGAATCGACGATCGACTACATCACGACGCGCGGCGTGGCGCAGTCGCTGCCCTTCGCGCCGACGCTGACCCATGTGTTCAACCACGGCACTCACCACCGCGGCCAGATCACGGCGGCCATCACCGCGATGGGCCATGCCTGTCCCGAGATCGATCTGATGTGGATGCTGCGAGCCGAAAGTGCCAAGCCATGACCCACTCGCTGCTCGACGTGCAACGCCCTTCGCCCCACGTGGTGCGCGTGTTCCTGAACCGGCCCGAGGTGCGCAACGCATTCAACGAGACGACGATCGCCGAGCTGACGCGCGTGTTCACCGATCTGTCGTCCGACACGCAACTGCGCGCCATCGTGCTCGGCGGCCACGGCAAGGCCTTTTGCGCCGGTGCCGACCTGTCGTGGATGCGCAGCATGGCCGACTACAGCTGGGAACAGAACCGCGCCGACGCGCAGGCACTGGCCGACATGCTGTGGGCCGTCTACAACTGCCCGGTGCCGGTGGTCGGGCGCATCCACGGTGACTGTTATGCCGGCGGCGTCGGGCTGGCCGCGGTGTGCGACGTGCTGGTGGCCGGCGACGCGATGAACTTTTGCCTGAGCGAGGCCCGCATCGGCCTGCTGCCCGCCACCATCAGCCCGTACGTGATCCGCGCGATGGGTGAGCAGGCCGCGCGCCGCTACTTCATCACCGCCGAACGCTTCAGCGCGCAGCAGGCGCTGGCGATGGGCTTCGTGCATGAGGTGTGCGGTGCCGAGGCGCTCGACGCCAAGGTCGATGAACTGGTGGCGACGCTGGTGGCCAACGGCCCGCTTGCCACGCGGGCCTGCAAGAGGCTGGTGCAGGACGTGGCCGGCGTGCCGTTGACGGCTGGCTTGCGGGCCGAGACGGCGCGCCGCATTGCCGACATCCGCGCCAGCGACGAAGGCAGGGAAGGCGTCCAGTCGTTCCTGCAAAAGCGCCCGCCGGCCTGGCTGGACTGACCCCGATGGCAGCATGAGCCTCGACACCACGCACCTGTTCGCCATCGCGGCGGCGCTCGGCTGGGCCAGCGGCCTGCGCCTGTACCTCGTGGTGTTCCTGACCGGGCTGGCCGGCTTCATGGGCTGGGTCGATCTGCCCACCGGCCTGAAGCTGTTGCAGCACCCGGCCATGCTGGGCGGCAGCGGGCTGATGCTGTTCGTCGAGTTTTTCGCCGACAAGATCCCCGGGGTCGACACGCTGTGGGACCTGATCCACACCGTCGTTCGCATCCCGGCCGGTGCGGCCTTGGCCGCCAGCGTGTTCGGTGCCGACCAGGGCACCTGGGCGATGGTCGCGGCCCTGCTCGGCGGCACGCTGGCCGCGACCAGCCACGTCGCCAA
>JANNEI010000769.1:0-3365 GCA_031378565.1 Burkholderiales bacterium | reverse complement strand
ACGCCGTCCATGCCGTTGGGCAGGCGCTGGCCGTGCCAGTGCACGCTGGTCGGTTCGCCCAGCTTGTTGGTGACGAAGATGCGCACGCGGTCGCCCTCCACCACCTCGATGGTCGGCCCCGGGCTCTGACCGTTGTAGCCCCACAGGTGGGCCTTGAAGCCGGGCGTCATCTCGCGCACCACCGGCTCGGCCACGAGATGGAATTCCTTGACGCCGTTGTTCATGCGCCAGGGCAGCGTCCAGCCGTTCAGCGTCACCACCGGGTTGTAGGGCCGGCCGTTGTTGGGCACCAGCGGCGGCATCGTGTCGGGTTTGCTTTGCAGCACCGGTTCGGGCAGGGCGGCCATCGCCACCTTGCTGACGGCGGTGGCGCTGACGGCTGCGGTGATGGTTGCAGTGGCAGCACCTGCGGCACCGATGAAATTGCGTCGCGAAAACATCTGGGAGTCCTTCGTTTCAATGTGCCGGGCCAGCGGCGTCGGCCGCTGATGTCGTTCCGGCGGAGCCACCCGCCGGTGACGCGCTGGCCATGCCGGGCTTGCCGATGAGCGCCATGTCGAGGTCGGCCTGCGCGATCCAGAAGGCGCGCAGCGCCTCGATGGCCGCGTTCACGCTGGCGATCTGCGAGCGCGCGTCGGCCAGCAGTTCGAACACGCCGATCAGCATGCCGTTGTAGCGAAGCACGTTCTCCTCGGCGATGCGCTGGCGCAGCGGCACGATCTCGTCGCGGTGGTGGCGTGCGATGTCGAACGCCGAGCGGTAGCCGGCGTAGGCCTCGCGCACTTCGGAGCGCGCGTTGATGGCGGTCTCGGCCGCGCGGTGCACCGACTGCATGTAGACCGCCTCGGCGCGTGCCACCCGCGCGCCGCCCCAGTCGAACAAAGGCAGTTCGAAGCCGATCTCCCAGCCTCGCTGCGTCGGTTGCTCGTTGGAGCGGTTGTTCCGATAGCCCAGTTCCAGCACGTTGATGAAGCGGGTGGTGCGGGTCAGCCCCAGGTTCGTCGCCGTCCGCTCGGCGGCCAGCCTGGCACCCTGCACGTCGAGCCGTTGCGCCAGGGCGACGCGCTCGACATCCGGCAGGTCGAGCGGCGTTTTCGGCAGGTCGGGGAGACGCTCGGGCAATGTAAATTCCGTCTGTGCTCCCCACGCACCCAGCAGCCGGGTCAGACGCTCGCGCGTCGAACGCTGCGCCTGCTCTGCGCGGGCGAGATTGAGGGCCGCGTCGGCATAAAAACCCTGCTCGCGGGCGCGCTGCAACTTGTTGAAGTTGCCGACCTGTTCCATGCGCCGCGCCAGCTCGGCGCTGGCGTCGGCCGTCTGCTTGACCTGGCGCATGTAGCGCACGGTTTCTTCCGCCGCCAGCGCGTTGATCCAGGCCTTGCGGGCGTCGGCGGCGAGCGACAGCACGCTCATCGCCACCATGCCCTGCGTCTGCGCGAAGCGGCGGGCTTCCATCTGGCCGATCAGCGGCATTGCCAGCAGGCGCGCCAGGTTGAAGTGCAGGCCGCGCTCCAGTTCGACTTCGCTGCCGCGGGTCAGGCGGCCGAAGCTGAAGCCGGGATTCGGCAGCCTGCCCGCCTGCACCAACTCGGCTTCGGTGATGCCGAGTTCGGCAAAGCTGGCTTGCAGTCCGCGGTTGTTCAGCAAGGCGACCTGCACTGCGTCGTCCACCGTCAGCGGCTTGGACAGCAACTCGGTGACGCGCTGCTCGATGCCGTCCTGGTCGGCGTCGGAGCGCGCCCAGCGCACGTCCTTGCCGAGCCGCTCCTTGGCGGTCTGCTCGACGGTCGAGAAGCCGCCGTCGGCGCTGAACGATGCGCAGCCGCCGAGCATGGCGGAGACCGCCAGCAGGGCCAGCACAGGCAGGCGGGGCGCGCGCGCAAGGCTTGCTTGATTCATGAAGTTCATTGCGCGGCCCTCATGGCATCTTGTGGCCGTCGTGGGCCGAGGGCTTGGGGGTGGGGTTGGGTGTGGCGGCGGATGCGGCGGGTGCGGCGGACACGGCAGAGGGTGCGCGCATGGGCATCGACATGGCCGCGGGTGCCGAGCCGGCAGGCTCGGGCTGTTGCGCCTCGCGGGCGTAGACGCGCCAGCCGCCGATGCGGGTGACGGTGTCGTTCGCCTCGCGCCAGGAAATGAGCTTTTCGTCGCTCAGGCGGCGGTATTGGGCAAACGACGACTCGTAGCTCAGCGCCGGGACGCTGGCCTTGGCGTCGAGCGGGTCGGGGCGCGCGGCGGCCTTTGCGGTCTGCGCCTGCGCAGCAGCGCAGCAGAGCAAGGACGCGGCCAGCGCGCTGGCGTGCAATGGGGACATGAACATGGTGTTCCTCGCGATGACATCGAAGTCACCGGCTGCCACGCGCGAGGCGTGGTCAGCGGTGAACGGTCAGGCCCCGCGGCTGGCGATGCTTTGGGGCGTGCGCTTGCGTGCACACGTGCCCACCCGCCACGCCGCCGGGGCCGGTCAGGCGATGGAAATTCGGGGAGGGCGGTCGAGCCCGCCGACCAGCGAGCGGCCGGTGTCGGTGCCCGTCACGCAGTGGACCCGCGCGACTTCCACCGGCACTGCACCGACGGGTGGCGCAGCGTTGAAAAGCGCGACGCTGTGACACAGGTCGCAAAGCAAGCAGGCGGCGTGGCCGCTGACAGTGGACTCGGCGTCGGCGGATGCATCGGTTGAGGCCGACTCTTGGTGGCACGGCGGCGCTGCGTGATGCGCAGCAGCGGCCTCACCGGTTTCGCCTGACGGTGTCGCCATCGCCAACTCGCCCGCTGCCATCTCGACCTGCATGCCGCTGTAGGCCCAGCCGCGAAGAGGCAGCAAGGCAAGCAGGATCCACAAGACGATGAGGCGGGAACGCATGGGAGCAAGTATAGGCAGCAGGCGGGACAGAGTTCAAATGCCGAATCGAAGTTCCGTCGTCGCTCGACGAGCGCGTCATCACCGCGACCTACAATCTTTTTGGAACATCCACTTCGTGCAATGCCGCCATGAACACAGAACCTCCCGCCGCGCCTGTTGCATCGACTGACAACGGGCCCGACCTGTCCCACATCTCGCCGCGCGACAAGGCCGAGATCCTGGCCCAGGCACTGCCCTACATCCGCAAGTTCCACGGCAAGACCATCGTCATCAAGTACGGCGGCAACGCGATGACCGACCCGCACCTGCAACAGGACTTTGCCGAGGACGTGGTGCTGCTCAAGCTGGTGGGACTGAAGCCGGTGGTGGTGCACGGCGGCGGCCCGCAGATCGAGGAAGCGCTGGCCAAGGTCGGCAAGAAGGGCACCTTCATCCAGGGCATGCGCGTGACCGACGACGAGACGATGGAAGTCGTCGAATGGGTGCTGGCCGGCCAGGTGCA
>JANNEI010000717.1:0-4927 GCA_031378565.1 Burkholderiales bacterium | reverse complement strand
CCGCCCTCTTGCCGGCAGGCGATGAAGCGAATGTGATCGCGGTGCTCGTGGAAGCCGTCGAGCACGGCCAGGTAGCTTTCACCCGGAACGCCGAAACAGGTGTCGACGCCCTGCGCGATCAGGGCCTCGACCAGCAGGTGACCGGCAAGGCGAGGGGCGGCAGTCGAGGTCATTGCTGTGTTGAATGAATCAAGGGCCGCCAGTGTGCCTTGACCCGAAGCACATCGGAGCGTTCTGCGCAGTCAGGCGGTCGCGACGCTGAGCGCTGTCCGCCGCACCTTGCGCACATTGAACGCGTTGACGATCAGCACGCCCTGCACCACCGCGATGCCGAGCCACACCAGCGCCGGATGGTGCAAATCCATCAGGGTGCCGAAGATCAGCGGTGCCACGGCCTGCCCGATGTCCAGTCCCGAATACACCACGCCGTAGACGCGGCCGGTGGCGTTCGGCGGCGAGGCGCGTTTGACGATCAGGTCGCGCGACGGCCCGGCAATCCCGGCACCGAAACCCATCACCCCGAACAGCACCGGCACCACCATCGCGGGAATGTCCGCAAAGCCGATGGTCAAGGCGACCAGGGCCGCCACGCCGAAACCGACGCCGATGATGCGTTCGCAGCGCGCCGGGTCGGCTGCCAGAAAACCGCCCACCACCATGCCGCCGGCGCTGCTGACCATGTAGATGGTCAGGCACAGGGCCGCCACGCCGACCGGCACGTCGTGCAACAGACGCGCCGCCTCGGGCGCAAACGCCTGCACCCCGCTGAGCGCCATCGCGTTGAAGAAAAAGAAGGTAAAGCACATCCAGACCGCGGGAATCTTCAGGAAGTCGAGGCTGCCTTCCGGGGCTGCTGCAACCGGCGCGCCGACGCGGCCCTCGACCGGGGCCAGGTCGAGCGCCAGCTGTGCGCGGTTGAACCACAGGATCACCAGCACCGTGAACGCCAGCACACCGGCGCACACCAGCGCCACCCGCCACGAATAGGCCAGGGTGATAGGCACCAGCAGAGCGGGTGCCAGCGCCCAGCCCAGGCTGCCGGTGATGCCGTGTACGCTGAACGCGTGGCCCAGGCGAGAGGGGTGGACCTTGCGGTTCAGCAAGGTGTAGTCGACCGGGTGAAACACGCCGTTGCCGACCCCGGCGACGACTGAAAACGCCGCCAGCATCGCGTAGCTCTGGCTCGACGCGAAGCCGAACGCCGCCAGCCCCAGCAACGTCAGGCCGGCAAACAGGATGGGCCGCGGGCCAAAGCGGTCGACCACGAAACCCGACAGCGCCTGCACGAGGCAGGACACGACGAAAAAGATCGACATCAACAAGCCGAGTTCGGCGTAGCTGACCGCGAACGCGTCCTTCAGCCACGGGAACAGCGGTGCCAGCAGCAACTGGCTGAAGTGGCTGATCAGGTGGGCCATGCCGACCAGGCCGATCAGGGTCGCGTCCTGGCGCAGCGCGGGTGTGGGCGTCGATTGGGGCGTGGGCGCGGTCACGGTGGTCATGGCTGTGGACTCGAATCTTGCACACCCGATGGTAGGCAACAAGCGATGGGCTGGATTACGATAGACCGTCAACTTCTATCGCGAACCTGCCAATGACGTTGCCAATGACGATGCCAATGCAGCCTCTGCATGCTTCCAGTACCGCAAGAGCCGCGGGGCATCTGGACACCGAGCGCGGCCCAGCGCCACGCGCGGCCATCGGCCCGTTGACGCCGCACCTGTACACACCCACCGCGCAGCGCCCCCTGCGCGCCAAGCTTCAGCACCTGGACACCGCCACCCGCGTGGTGCCGCACCGGCACCCGTGGGGACAGCTGGCGCTGTCGACCACCGGCGTCGTGCGCCTCACGGTCGAGCACGGCACCTACATCGTGCCGCCCTCGCGCGCACTGTGGATTCCGCCCGGCGTGGAACATGCGGTGTCGGTGGTCGAAGACGCCAGCCTGAGCACGCTGTACCTGTACCAGCCGGCCGGCCGCTGCGGACCGCAGGTGCCGCTCGCCGACGCGCCCACGTGGCACGTCTGCCGGGTGCTGGAGGTGTCGGACCTGCTGCGCGCGCTGGTGATGGAAATGGACGTTCAGCCCGACGCCGACGGCACCCGCCTGGGCACCGACGGGCTGCAGCGCGAGCGCCGCATCAGCGCGCTGGTGCTCGACGAACTGCGCCGCGCGCGGCCGGTGCGACTCGGCGTCGCCCTGCCCGCCGACAAACGCCTGCGCGCGCTGTGCGAAGCCGTGCTCGACGACCCCACGCGCCACACCACGCTGAATGCCTGGGCACACGACGCCGGTGCCAGCGCGCGCACGGTGGCGCGGCTGTTTCGCAGCGAGCTGGGCACGTCGTTCGTCCAGTGGCGCCAGCAGGTGCTGCTGGCGCGCGCGCTTTCGATGGCCGCGCGCAAGCTGCCGATGGCCAGCATCGCCGCCGAGCTGGGGTACGCGAGCCCGAGCGCGTTTTCGGCGATGGTGCGGCGCTCGGTTGGCGCGCCGCCGAGCCGCTTCTTCAGCTGAGCGCGACGCCGAGGCATCGAGTCCGAGTCGCAATGTGCGCCAGCGCACGCAATTGACCGCTTGCTACATCCGTTGCAGGTCTAGGGATGTGAAGCCTGGGTTCGACGCATAGACTGCATGGGACAAGCGCCCGCCGTGCTGATGCGGGAGTGCACAGGAGTTTTGATGCTGACATCCCTGTTCGGTGACCTCGGCCCCTCGAAGGACAACCGCCGCGTGAAGCCGTCAGCGGACGAAGAACCCGACCACGGTTTCGCGGCCACGGCGATCATGGAAACGAAGGCCACCGAAGTCAACGACCGGGGCCAGATGGTCGACCGCCACCAGCACGACCTGGTGGTCACGGGCTCGGCCGCGCATGCGATTCGCGAGCACTTCGCCACCACCCGCGCCGACCTCGAAAGCGCCAGCCGGCTGATCACCTTGCTGGACCCCGCCGGGGCCTGGGCCTCGGCCGTGATCAAGGCCCTGTCGGACGCGGGCGGCCGGCCCATCGAGCGGCTGCACCTGCGCGAGCAGACCACGCTGCGAACGCTGGCCATGATCGAGCGCACGACCCTGGTCCGCCGCCACGAAGACACGCTGAAGATCTACCATGCCGACGTGCGCGTGCCCGGGCGCGACAACGCCGAGGTTCCGGTGGCGCTGATGGAACGCAGCCACATGACCACGGTGATCATCGGGCCGATGCAACCGCACGCCATCGACGCGTTGTTGATCTCGCTGCAAGAGGCCACCGCGCTGCCCACCTGGCGCTGCCCGAACCTGCTGTTCATGCTGCCGCCCAGTGCGGTCTGGCTCGCCAACAAGATCAGCGCCGTGCCCTGGCCGTCGCGCCTGCATGTGCACGTGCTGAACGAATCGCTGACCAGCGCGTCGGCGGTCTGGAACGCGATGCTGGGCATGTGGAACCACGTCAAGTCGCAACCGGCGTGGGACCCACCAGACGCGCCGTCGCTGCTGGGCCTGTCGGACTTTCCGATCAAGGTGGCCGACCTCGGGCCTGACACACCGCTGCCCGCGACGCCGATCATTCGCCCGTCGGTGCTGTCGAAGCCGCTGATGCGCGTCAGCCGCAATGCACTCGACCCCGTGCGGGCCAAGCAGGCACTGTCCGACATGCTGTCGCTCGAAGGCTTGCTGGGCTGTGCCGTGGTCGACGGCAGCACCGGCCTGGTGCTGGCGCGCGAAACCCGCGAAGACCAGCCGGTGGACATCGAGATGTCGGCCGCGGCCAGCGCGCAGGTGTTGCGCACGCACCGGCAGGCGGCCCGCAGCATGGGCTTGTCCGACCAGATCGACGAGATCATCACCAGCGCTGCGTCGCGCCAGCAAGTGCTGCGCATCCTGCCGCGCCATGCCGACCTCTTTCTGCTGGCCCTGCTCGACAAGCACCGCACCAACCTCGCGCTGGTCCGCTTCAAGCTGATGGAAGTCGAGCGCAGCCTGGTGGCGTAGCGCGTCGCGGCAGCGAAAAACGTCGGCCTGACAGCGCCGCCACAAAGGCCCGCGACCCGATAGGCTGCGGCGCTCGGCTACCATCTTCAGCTCTGCGAACCGGCGGTTCGCGCCACGGCTGAACACCATGAGCCAAGTGCTTTTCGACTACCCCGCGCAAGACGCCAGCGGCACCAGTTGCACGGCCCACGCCTGGGCCAAGGTGCCCGAGCCTTTGAGCCCGCAGGGCCGCGTCGACTGGAAGGCCCGCGCCGCCGGTTTGCTGAGGCAGAAAAGCGCAGTGCTGGTGGCCCACTACTACGTCGACGGCGACCTGCAAGACCTGGCACTGGAAACCGGCGGCTGCGTGGCCGACTCACTGGAAATGGCTCGCTTCGGCCGTGACCATGCCAGCCAGACTTTGGTGGTGGCCGGCGTGCGCTTCATGGGCGAAACCGCCAAGATTCTGAGCCCTGAAAAACGGGTGCTGATGCCCGACCTCGAAGCCACCTGCTCGCTCGACCTCGGCTGCCCGCCCGAGGAGTTCGCGCGCTTCTGCGACGCCCACCCCGACCGCACCGTCGTTGTCTACGCCAACACCAGCGCCGCGGTGAAGGCGCGCGCCGACTGGATGGTCACCAGCTCGTGTGCGCTGGCCATCGTGGGCCACCTGCACGCACAGGGCAAGAAGGTGCTGTGGGCACCCGACCGGCATCTGGGCCGCTACATCCAGGAGCAGACCGGTGCCGACATGCTGATGTGGAACGGTGCCTGCATCGTGCACGACGAATTCAAGGGCCTGGAGCTGGACCTGCTGCGCGCCGAGTACCCCGGTGCCAAGGTGCTGGTGCACCCCGAATCGCCGCAAAGCGTGGTGCAGCAGGCCGACGTGGTGGGCTCGACCACGCAACTGCTCAACGCCGTGTCCACGCTGGACGCGCAGACCTTCATCGTCGCCACCGACAACGGCCTGAT
>JANNEI010000702.1:0-2305 GCA_031378565.1 Burkholderiales bacterium | reverse complement strand
CGTGGCCCCCACGCTCGACCTGCAATTGCACTGCTCTGACGTGGCGCACCGCGCAGCGCCCAACACCGAGCTGTTCCCCACCGCGGGCAGCGAAAGCGAAGGCATCACGCGCCTGATCGAGCGCTTGCAGGCGCGCCTGGGCCCCGAGCAGATCCAGCGCCTGGTGCCGCTGCACGACCACCGGCCCGAGCGCGGCAGCGTGCTGCAGCGGGTGGATGCGCAGCAGGCCGAAGCGGGGCTGCGGCCGGGTCGACATTCGCGCGCAGCGCAGCCTGCGGCGTCGGCGCTGGCCGTGACCACACCCGCGCGCCCGGTGTGGCTGCTGCCCACGCCCCAGGCCCTGCCCGAGCGCCACGCCCGCCCGCTGCTCGACGGCCGGCCGCTGCAACTGCTCAGCGGGCCCGAGCGCATCGAAGCCGGCTGGTGGGACGCGGCCCTGGCCGAGCGCGACTACTTCATCGCCCAGACCGCCGACGGCGCGCTGGTGTGGGTCTACCGCGCGCGGTTGCCGCTGTCGGTGGCGGCGGATGCGCAGGGCTGGTTTTTGCAAGGGCGGTTCGCGTGAGTGGAGTCAGTCGGACGGAGAGTGTTTGGGGTTTTCACCCCCATCCCAGCCTTCCCCCTTCGAGGGGAAGGAGCCATTCCCTCCCCTCGAAGGGGGAGGGCCAGGGAGGGGGTGAAAACGTGGAACACACACCATGAGTGCTTCACTGTCAGCCTCACTCCCCGGCTACGCCGAACTGCACTGCCGCAGCAACTTCAGCTTCCTGACCGGTGCCTCACACCCCGAAGAACTGGTGGCGCGTGCGGCGCAGCTGGGCTACAGCGCGCTGGCCGTCACCGACGAATGTTCGCTGGCCGGCGTGGTGCGTGCGCACGGCGAGGCCAAGCGGCACCAGCTTCATTTCATCGTCGGCGCCGAGATGCGGCTGACGCTGCCCAACAGCGAAACGCCGCACGCCCGGCTGGTGCTGCTGGCGCAGACGCGGCGCGGCTACGGCAACCTGTCGCACTGGATCACCGTGGCGCGCCGGCGCGCCGCCAAGGGCCAGTACGCGGCCCATCCCGGCGACGTGGAAGGCAAGGTGCCGAACGCGCCCATGCTGACCGGCCTGCCCGACTGCCTGGCGCTGCTGGTGCCCACGGCGCAGCAGCCGTTCGAAGACGTGTTCGCCCACGCGATGTGGTTGAAGACCTGGTTCCAGCAACGCGCCTCGATCGCGATCGAACTGCTGCACCGGCCGGGTGACGACGAACTGATCGACACCGTGCTGCGCGTGGCGCAATTCACCGGCCTGCGCGTGGTGGCGGCCGGCGATGTGCTGATGCATGTGCGTTCGCGCAAGCCGCTGCAGGACACGCTGACTGCCACGCGGCTGAAGCTGCCGGTGGCCGAGTGTGGGCTTCAACTCGAACCGAATGCCGAACAGCACCTGCGCTCGCGCGGCCGCCTGAGCGCGCTGTACGAGGCCGAGTGGTTGGAGAACAGCTTGCTGCTGGCCGGCCAGTGCTCTTTTTCGCTCGACGAGTTGCGCTACGAATACCCGCAGGAAATCGTGCCGCCCGGCGAAACGCCGAAGAGTTATTTGCGCACGTTGACAGAGCAGGGCGCGCTGCGGCGCTATCCGCCAGATCAATTTCCGAACGGCCTGCCGACCAAGGTGCGCGATCAGCTGGAACACGAGCTGGCGCTGATTTCGCAGCTCGACTACGAACGTTATTTCCTGACCGTGGCCGACATCGTGCACTGGGCGCGCGCGCAAAAAATCCTCTGCCAGGGCCGGGGCAGCGCGGCCAATTCAGCGGTGTGCTACTGCCTCGAAGTGACCGCCATCGACCCCGAGCGATCGACGCTTTTGTTCGAGCGTTTCATCAGCGCCGAGCGCAACGAGCCGCCCGACATCGACATCGACTTCGAGCACCAGCGGCGCGAAGAAGTCATCCAGTACATCTACAAGAAATACGGCCGGCACCGTGCCGCGCTGGCCGCCGTGGTCATCAGCTACCGGCCGCGCAGCGCGTTGCGCGATGTGGGCCGCGCGCTCGGCATCGACCTGCAGCGCATCGAGGCGGTGGCCAAAAGCCAGCAGTGGTTCGACGGCCGCACCATCAGCCCGGAAAGGTTGCGCGAACACGGCTTCGACCCCGAGGCGCCGATCACCCGGCTGTGGGCCGAACTGACGCACCAGCTCATCGGCTTTCCGCGCCACCTGAGCCAGCACCCGGGCGGCTTCGTGATCGCGCGCGAACACATGTCGCAACTGGTGCCGGTCGAGAACGCCAGCATGAAAGACCGCAGCGTCAT
>JANNEI010000696.1:0-4902 GCA_031378565.1 Burkholderiales bacterium | reverse complement strand
GACGTGGTGACCTGCCGGCCTTCAAGCCGAACATGACCGCTCTCGATCAGGGTCTGCAAGTGGCTGCGCGAGAACTCGGGTGCCACTGCAACGACGGCCTTGTCGATGCGCTGGCCATGCAGCGCGTCGGGCACAACCGCTTCGCGCGTCTCGACTGCGTCGCCGAGCGAAAACTCGCCGCCGTCGTCATCCATCGACGCGGCGGCTTCGGCTTCCGATTCCGCCGGGGGCTGAACCCTATAATTCGAGGTCATTTTTCCGTTGAAAGAGCGCCCCGTCACAGGTGCGAACCACTCATGAATTCGAAGCGTTTGAAAGCCAGGTCACAGGCCTGGATGGCGATTGTGGGGCTGAGCGCCGTTCTGCTCGCCGGCTGCAGCACTCCGGCGAAGGATGAAACGGCCGCCTGGAGCGCGGAGAAGCTGTATGCCGAGGCCAAGGACGAGTTGAGTTCGGGCGGCTATGACCGCGCTGCCAAGCTGTTCGAGCGGCTCGAGGGACGCGCCGCCGGAACCCTGCTGGGGCAGCAGGCGCAGATCGAACGGGCCTACGCGATGTACCGATCCGGAGACAAGGCGCAGGCGCTCTCCATCCTCGAACGGTTCATCAAGCTGCAGCCCACCAGCCCGGCCGTGGACTACGCGCTCTACTTGCAAGGCCTGATCAACTTCAACGACAACCTGGGCATCCTGGGCAACCTGTCGCGCCAGGAACTGTCCGAGCGCGACCAGCAGGCCTCGCGCGATTCGTTCCAGTCGTTCAAGCAACTGGTCGAGCAATTTCCGCAGTCGCGTTATGCCGAAGACGCCCGCGTGCGGATGAACTACATCGTGAACTCACTCGCCGCGTACGAGGTTCATGTGGCGCGCTACTACTTCCGGCGCGGCGCGTTCGTCGCTGCCGCCAACCGGGCGCAGCAAACGGTCCAGGATTTTCAGCAGACGCCGTCTGCCGAAGAGGCGTTGTTCCTGATGGTGCGCAGCTACGACCGCCTCGGCCTGAGCCAGTTGCGCGACGACGCCGACCGCGTGCTGCGGAAGAACTACCCGAACAGCGCCTTCCTGTCGGCCGAGGGCGTGGTGCCGAAGTCGCGCGCCTGGTGGCAGGTCTGGTGAGCCGCCCCAGATTCACGCTCGGTCAGCGCGCCGATCACTGAGTTCGCGCAGCCACTCCAGTGCCTGCAACTCGGTGCCCACCGATCCCATTGCAGGCAGCGCCTGGCGCAACCGCCGACCGTAGTTCATGCCCGCCATCCTCGGGTCGCAAACCACCAGCAGGCCGCGGTCGGTTTCGCTGCGAATCAGGCGACCGGCACCCTGTTTGAGTGACACCGCCGCCTCGGCCACGAAGTAGTCCGAGAACGCATTTCGGCCCTCCGATTCGAGCCGTTTGACCCGCGCTTCAACCAGTGGATCGTTCGGCGGCGGGAATGGCAGCTTGTCGATCAGCACGCACTGCAAGGCGTCGCCGACCACGTCGATACCTTCCCAGAAACTCTGCGATCCCACCAGCACCGAGCGAGGTTGCGCCATGAACTGCTGCATCAACTGCCGCTTGGGTGCCTGCCCCTGCAACAGCACCTGGATGGCATCGCCCTGCTGCTCGAACTCGCTGCGCAACTGCTCGCCGACCGCCTGCAGCGCACGCAGGGTGGTGGTGAGCACGAAGGTACGCCCACCCAGGGCGCGGGCACAGCGCGAAGCCAGGCTGGCGACCGCGCCGGAATGCGCGGGTTCGTTCGGCTTCGGGAACGACGCCGGCACATACAGGCGGGCGTTGGAGGCGTAGTCGAACGGGCTGCCCACGCGCAAGGTCACGGCGTCGGTCAACCCGGCAGATTCGGTGAACCACGACAGACGTTCGTCGTCGCCCAGCGTCGCCGACGTGAAGATCCACGCCTTGGGCGCAGCCGCCATTTGTTCGCGCAGCGCGTCGCGAATGTCGAGCGGCGATTCGACCAGCCGACAGTGATGGGGCGTCAGGTCGATCCAGCGCACATTGGCGGCCGGTGCGGGCTCGGTGAACGCCAGTGCGAGGGTGCCGAGCTGTGCCGCACGCTCGGCCAGCTTCGCGAAGTCGGGTGAGCTGTCAGCCACGTTTTTCAAGGCCTCGCCAGCGGCCTGGCAGGCGGCTGCCACAGCAGGCAGGGCCGCCTGGAACTCGGCACGCACGGCGCGTTCGTCCCAGCGCAGCTTGAGGGTGCCGCGCACATCACGCATCGTTCCGGCGCAGGCGATGCGCAGGTCGCGCGCCGCACGGTCGCAGTGCGCGGCCAGGTCTTGCCACGGTGCCAGACCGCGCGCCTGCTGCAGGCCGGCACCCAGCATGTCGCGCGCAAAGTCGATCACCTGCGCGCTGCCCAGCGTGGTGCCCAGAAACTGCACGCCGGCCTCGGTCAGTTGATGCGCTTCGTCGAACACCGCCACCTCGACGCTGGGCAGCAACTCGGCGACGCCGCTGTCGCGCAGCGCCATGTCGGCGAAGAAGAGATGGTGATTCACCACCACCAGGTCGGCCGCCATCGCTTCGCGCCGTGCCTTCATGACATGGCACTGGCGGTATTCGGGGCACTCGGCACCCAGGCAGTTCTCGCGCGACGAGGTGACCAGGGGAATCACGCTGCTGCGCTCGTCCAGGCCATCGATCTCGGCCAGATCGCCGCTGACGGTCACGCGCGACCACTGCTCCACCTTGGCCAGGGTGCGCACCGCCCAGCGGTCGGTCAGCTGCTCCGATTGCCGCGCCTGCCCCATGCGGTGCAGGCACAGGTAGCTGCCGCGGCCCTTCAGCAAGGCCAGCGAGACGGGCAACTGCAAAGCATCGCGCAGGCGCGGCAGGTCGCGCAGGAACAGTTGATCCTGCAGGCTCTTGGTGGCGGTGCTGACCAGCACGCGCGCGCCCGACAGCAGCGCCGGCACCAGGTAGGCGAAGGTCTTGCCGACGCCGGTGCCGGCTTCAGCCACCAGTGCCCGCTGCTCGTCGATGGCTGCGGCCACCGCGAGGGCCATTCGAATCTGCACCTCGCGTTCGACGTAGCGGCTGTCGGCACGCGCCAGCGCACCAGCCGGCGCGAAGGCTTCGGCCACCGCGTCGCTCAGCGCTGTCATGCCGGCTGCGGCGGATCGAGCTCGGCCTCAAGCTGGGCGATCAGGTCGCGCAGCGTCAACCTGCGCTTCTTCAGTCTGCGCAGCACCAGTTCATCGGCGGGTAACTCGATGGCGGCCTGATCGATCAGGCTGTTCAGGTCGGCATGCTCGATTCGAAGTTCGATCAGCCGTCGTGACAGGGAATGCAGGTTGTCGTCCATTAATTCGCGGTCAGCCCGCGATGCGGTGGGGGGCAATGCGATTATAGTTTTCGACCATGAGCACCTCCCCGCAAGGTCACCGTTTGTCAGCCGCCACCGGCATGCACCGCGGAGACCGGGCTTACCAGCAGGACCAGGTCGAAATCATTCCGCACCAGCGGGTGCCGGGCTGTGCGCTTGCCGTGCTGGCCGACGGCATGGGTGGCAAGAGCGGCGGGCGCAAGGCGGCCGACCAGGTCATCCTGACCGCACAACAGTTGTTCGAGCGATATGTGCCGAACCGCGACGACGGCGGCGAGTCGTTGAAGCAACTGGTGCTCGAAGCGCACCTGATGATCAAGCTCACCGCCATCACCTCGGAAGAAGAACCCCACAGCACGCTGGCTGCCTTCCTGATCGGGCCGAACCGCGACTGCGTCACCATCCACGCTGGCGATTCACGCGTCTACCATTTTCGCGAAGCCGAGATGGTCAGCCGCACCATCGATCATTCGTTCGTGCAACGTCTGGTCGACGAAGGCCAGATCTCCGCCGAAGACGCCAACAACCATCCTCAGTCCAACCTGCTCACCGGCTGCCTGGGCACCCACCAGGACCCGCCGCTGACGGTGAACCACATCGACCGCCTGCAGGTGGGCGACACCATGCTGGTTTGCAGCGACGGGCTGTGGCACTACTTCAGCCCCAAGGAACTGGGTGCCATCGTGCATGCCTTGCCACCGCGTGAAGCCAGCGAAATGCTGGTCAGCAAGGCGCGCCAGCGGGCTCGCGGAGGCGGCGACAACCTGTCTCTGGCGCTGGTGCGGGTCGAAGCCCTGGCCTGACAGGCTGACAGGCAGTCGGCCCGCCTCAGGGCGCGGATGCGGCCCCGGGCACCGGTAAAGAGGCCGCCGGTTTTTTCCCGCTCGACGCGCGCTCGGCGTTGCGTCGCACCACGGCGTCGCGATGCGCCTGAGCCGCCGCCTGACGGTCCTCGTGCTCGGCCAGCCGCTTCGCCTCGGTGCTGCTGCGATCGGGCACCGGCGGGCGGGCGGTTCGCGTTTTCGACGACAACGCTGCTGCCCTGGCCGGTGCTGCACCGGCATTGGCAGAACTGGCGGAACTGGCGGCGCTGGCCGCGGCCGCAACGGCAGCGGACGCCGGTGCCGGCCGAGGCGCGAGGGTGCGGCGTTCTTGTGCCACGCCGTCGCGTCGGATCGCCTCCTCGGCGCTGACCTTTGCCCGAATGCCGTCGATGCGACTCGCCGCCTGCTGTCTGCGCCGGGACTCGTCGAGCATCGCCTGCTGAAGGCGCAGCCGTTCCATCGTGTCGCGGTAATCCTTGCGTGCGGTGTCGCTGCACGAGGTCACGGCAAAGCGCAGCTGGCAAGCCTGGTTTCGCCGCTCGAATTCGGTGTCCGCCTCGCCGCGCTCGACGGCGATTCGTTGCCGCTCGACGACTTCGCTCGTCGTGTCGGCGGGCCACGCACTCGGCGCGGCCAGCATCGCGAAAACGGCGACCCGCAAGCGCGCGTTCATGTCAGCGTGGTGTCCACGTCGCGCCGCGCCAGCGCGAGGTATTCGGCCGACTGCATTTCGTTCAAGCGCGACGCGGT
>JANNEI010000661.1:0-3524 GCA_031378565.1 Burkholderiales bacterium | reverse complement strand
GTGTTTCATCTTGCCAGAAGCAGCGGCCGGCGAGGGGCGCGGCGCATCGCTTTGACCTCGGCGTTTTGTCGCATCTGACGGCCCGGGCTTACAGATGCGTGGCAAGGTTCGCCTTGCTTGCCCTGCTCGGCTTGATGGGCGGATGCGGCACGCTGCCGAGCCCGGTCGACCGCCCGTCGTCGGTGGCGCTGGGCCCGAGCGCCGACGGTGATCTGGCGAGCATCGCCCGCGCTTCGACGCCGTCGCCCGAACTGTCCGGCTTTCGCCTGCTGCCGCTGGGCGTGTTCTCGCTCGAAGCCCGCCTGCAACTCGCGCAGCGCGCGCGCCACTCGCTCGACGTGCAGTACTACGTGATCGAGGACGACTCGACCGGCCGGCTGTTGCTGCGCCACCTGCGCGACGCGGCGCAGCGCGGCGTGCGCGTGCGGCTGCTGGTGGACGATCTGTACACCGAGCACACCGACCCGATCCTGCGCGCGCTGGCGGCACACCCCAATGTGCAGGTGCGGCTGTTCAACCCATTTTGCTGTGCCCGCGGCTCGCTGGCCACGCGCTTCGCCGCGTCCTTGTTCGACGTGAGGCGACTGAACCACCGCATGCACAACAAGCTGCTGATCGCCGACGGCGTGACTGCCGTGGCGGGCGGCCGCAACATCGCCGACGAGTACTTCATGCGCGCCGGCCTGCAGAACTTCGTCGACATGGACGCTTTCATCATGGGCTCGGTGGTGAACGACCTGGCGGCCATCTTCGACCGTTACTGGAACAGCGACGTCGTCTACCCTGTGCAAAGCATCGTTCCCGACAGCCGTCCCGTCGCCACCTTGCTGCAGGAATTCGAGCGGCTGACCCCCGTGGACGGCACGCCGCTCGAACTGCCCGCGGTCGACGTGCTCGGCTACGGCCCGATCAGCGAGGAACTTGAGGCCGGCCGCGTTGGCCTGGTGTGGTCGCCGGCACGGGCCTTTGCCGACCCGCCGAACAAGCGCGACACGATGACGGCCGAAGAAGCCGCTTCGCAAAGCGTGTCGCGCGGCGTGCGGATGAAGATCTGGGGTGCCGAGAAAAACCTCATCCTCACCTCACCCTACCTGATCCCCGGCAAGATGGGCATCGAGGAGTTCGAGGCGCTGGGCCGGCGCAACGTGAAGGTGGTGGTGCTGACCAACTCGTTGGCAGCCAACGACGAACCCCTGGTGCACACCGGCTACTCACGTTACCGTGGCCGCCTGCTGGGCGCGGGCGTGGACCTGTATGAACTGAGCCCCGAGCGCACGCGGCGCACCAAGCGGCTGGGCATGTTCGGTTCGTCGCTGGGCCGCCTGCACGCGAAGACCGCCATCATCGACAACACCACGGTGTTCATCGGGTCGATGAACCTGGACCCGCGCTCCGAAACGCAGAACACCGAGCTGGGCATCTTCGCGGAGAGCCCGCAGCTCGCGAAAGAGCTGCTGCGCATCGTCAACATCAGCAAGTTGCAAAGCGCCTACCGCCTGCGGCTGAACCCGGCCGGTGGCGGATTGCAGTGGCTCACGATGGACGACGACAACGAAGTCATCCTGGACAGCGAACCCGAGTCGACGCTGTGGCAGCGCTTCTACAACTTCATGATCGGGCCGTTCGTGCCCGAGCAGTTGCTGTAGCCGTCAGCGGATCGCGTCGATCCGGTCGACGAAGCCATCGGCATCCACCGTTTGCACCGGCGTGCCGTGGTTGTAGCCGTAGGTCACCAGCACCACCGGGCAACCGGCTGCGCGCGCGGCGCGGGCGTCGTTGCTGGAGTCGCCGATCATCAGCGTGTGCGCCGGTGCGTGGCCCAGGGCCTCGCAGGTTTTCAACAGTGGCAACGGGTCGGGTTTCAGGCGCTCGAAGCTGTCGCCACCGAACATCGCCGCAAAAAACCCGTCCAGCCCTTTTTTCTTCAGCAGCGGCAGCGCGAACGGCGTCGGCTTGTTGGTCAGGCAGGCCAGTTTCCAGCCCCGCGCGCGCAGCAACGTCAGGCCTTCGACCACGCCGGGGTACACGTCGGAATGGTCGCCGTTGATGCGCAGGTAATGCTGCTGGTAGCGCGCCAGCGCATGGTCGTACAGCGACGCCTCGCCTCCCGCCTGCGCCAGCGTGCTGCGCACCAGGTGCTCCGAGCCCTTGCCCACGGTAAGCGACACGAAATGCCGGTCCACCGGCGCCAGCTTCAGCTCGGCCAGCATCGCGTTCAGCGCCACCACGAAATCGCCCTGCGTGTCGACCATCGTGCCGTCGAGGTCGACGATGGCCGCGCGAATGTGATCCAGCTTCATCCTTCGGCAAGTTCCAGGCGCATCGCGTCGATCACCGCCTTGTAGTCGGACTTGCCGAAGATCGCGCTGCCGGCCACGAAGGTGTCGGCACCCGCATCGGCCACCGCGCGGATGTTGTCGACCTTGATGCCGCCATCGACCTCCAGCCGGATGTCGCGCCCGCTGGCCTCGATGATGCGGCGCGCGCGCTCGGTCTTGCGCAGCGCCGCCGGGATGAAGCTCTGCCCGCCGAAGCCGGGGTTGACGCTCATGATCAGCACCAGGTCCACCTTGTCGATCACCCACTCCAGCACGTCCAGCGGCTGCGCGGGGTTGAACACCAGCCCGGCCTGGCAGCCCTCGGCCTTGATGAGTTGCAGCGTGCGGTCCACATGCGCCGAGGCGTCGGGGTGGAAGCTCACCAGATCGGCACCCGCCTTGCAAAAGGCCTGCGCCAGCGCGTCCACCGGCTGCACCATCAGGTGCACGTCGATGGGAACCTTGTTGCCATCGGCGCGCACGGCGTGCTTGCGCAGCGCCTCGCACACCATCGGGCCGAAGGTCAGGTTCGGCACGTAATGGTTGTCCATCACGTCGAAGTGAATCCAGTCGGCACCGGCGGCGATCACGTTGCGAACTTCGTCGCCCAGGCGGGCAAAGTCGGCGGACAGGATGCTGGGCGCGATGCGGTAGGTGGGCTTTGTCATCCGGCAATTCTAGAAGCCTGCCTAGAATGCCTCGATGGCACACCCTGAATTCACCTGCTCCGTGGTCGTCCGGCATCTGGCCGAGCAATCCGATCCGCAGAAGCAGCAATATGCGTTTTCCTACACCGTGACGATCCGCAACACCGGCGACGTGACCGCCCAGTTGATCGCCCGCCACTGGGTCATCACCGACGCCAACGGCCACACCGACGAGGTGCGCGGCCTCGCAGTCGTGGGCCACCAGCCCCTGTTGAAACCCGGAGAGCAGTTCGACTACACCAGCTGGACGCGCATCGGCTCGGCGCAAGGCACCATGCGCGGCACCTTCTTTTGCATCACCGACGAGGCGCGGCCCTTCGACGCGCAGGTGCCCGAGTTCGGCCTCACGCTGGCCTCATCGCTGCACTGACCTTGAATGGCTGACAAGGCAGCGTCGCCGTGGGACCTGACGGCCCTCCTCAACTCAGCGGCCTTCGCAGCCGACACCGGCACCTCGTTGCCCGAGCGGCACCTGTGGTTGATCCGCGCGATGGAGTGG
>JANNEI010000629.1:0-8263 GCA_031378565.1 Burkholderiales bacterium | reverse complement strand
CTGGCCGCTGCGGCCTGCGTGCTGAGTGTCGGCCCGGCACGCGCCGGCAATGTGTCCTGGTCGATCGGCATCAGCGCGCCGCTGGGCTACGGAAATGTCGGCACCGTGATCTCCAACGGGCCCTCGTATCGGCCGGTCTATCAGCCCGTGTATCAGCCCGTGTATCAGCCGGTGTACCAACCCGTTTATGAGGCACCTCCGGTGGTCTATGCGCCGGTGCCCGTCTACTACCCGCCGCAAGTGGTCTATCGGCAGTTGCCGCCACAGCACTGGGGCTACGCGCCTCGACAGGTGGTCGTTTCTCGGCCGGTGCCGGTCGCCTACGGTGGCTGGTTGCCGCCGGGTCGCCGTGGTCACTGGGACAGCGACCGTGACGGCATTCCGGACCGCCACGACCGCTACGACAACCGCGGGCATTGGGACCGCGACGGCGACGGCATTCCGAACCGTCACGACCGTCGCGACGACAGGAAGTATCGCCACTGACCTGTCAGATCCGCCTGCGCCCCGGCCACCGGGGCGCACTCACCGCGTCACGACGCCCGCGCACGTTTTGTGGCAGCCGCTCGACGACTGCCGTCCTTGTTTGTGCAGCCGCCACCCCGCAGGCCGACCGGCCATTTCAGTCGATTTCACCGATCTGTGCCCTGGCCGCTGCCGGCATGCCAGCCCACGGTCGCGTGTGTCCCGCGACAGGCCACGCTTGTTGGGCCACACCCCCTCACTCGAATCCGTTCCCCCTAGAACGCAGTCGCGAAACGAGGGCTTCGCACGGTGACATTCACGCTTTGCTGGGTTAAATTGACCCTTCGCCAAGCGATGCCGTTGTGTTTGTCGCCAGCCACAACGAGTCTGTCCGTGCCGCCCGTGCGGTGCCCATTTCGCGGCAATCAGCCGCGTCATGCGTGACAAGTCGAATCGCCCATCAAGCCATCGAACTGTCAAAAAGGGGAATTCCATGAACATCTTTGACCGCATCTTGAAGTCTTCGCCGCGCCTGCGTCCTGCCGCGGTTCTTGCCGGCACCTGCCTGACCCTGCTGGCTTCGGCCGCAGCACAGGCGGTGACCGTGCGCGGATTTGAAGGCACGTCCCTGCTCGACAACGTGACGCTGGGCAACGCGTTCCGTCCGCCCGACACCATGGGGGCGGTCGGAACAACGCAATACCTGGAATCGACCAACGGCAGCTACACGGTCTACAACAAGTTGACAGGTGCGGTGCAGCAGCGAATCACCTTCGACCAGTTCTGGGCCAATGCCGGCCAGACCGGGGCCAATGGTGACCAGCGCATCCTGTTCGACCACCACACCAATCGGTGGATCACGCTGGGCTTCGGTGCCAACGTGGCTGACATCCAGATCGGCGTATCGGACACATCCGACGCGATGGGTACCTGGAAGTCGACCAAGTTCACCGCCTTCGCTGGCGGCACGGCCGACTACCCGACGCTGGGCATGGATGCGAAGGGTGTGTACATCGGCACCAACAATTTCTCGGGCGGTTTTCAAGGGACGTCGCTGTTCGTGATTCCCAAGTCCGACCTGTTCGGCGGTGCGCCCACCACGTCCAACATCAGCAGTTTCGTCACGCCCTATCCGGCCGTGCTCGACCGTGGCTTTGCGATTCAGGGTGCGGTCAACTGGGGTACCAACCTCAGCAACACCGGCAAGATTCTGGCGTTGAACGTCGACACGTTCAAGGATCTGAATTTCTACAAGGTCAACGGCGTCAACGCGGCAGGTGCCACGCAAACCGCCTCGTCGAACGTGGGCGTGGCCGCTTACGATTTCACCAACCCCGCTCGCCAGCCGGACGGAACTCGCGTCGTCGACACGCTGGACGAGCGTCTGTCCGCGAATGTCTACGAGGCGAACGGCAAGCTGTACGCCGTGCACACCGTGACGCCTACCGGCACAGATCACACGGCGGTGCGCTGGATGGTGCTGGATGCCAACACCGGTGCCGTCATCGAAGAAGGCGATATCGCGGGTGGCGGTTTCGACTACTTCCAGGGCTCGATCGCGGTCAACTCGTATGGCGAAGCGGTGATCGGCTACAACCGTTCGGGTGGTGCTGAAAAGGGAATCGACGGCCGCATCAGCTTCATGGCGCAGGTTTTCGCAACCGATCTCGGTGGTGGTCTCGACGCCGTCGGCGGCCAATACCTGCTCAGGCGCAGCGGCATTGACGACTACCACTGCAGCACACGCCTCAACCCGGTCGACTGTCGCCAGCGCTGGGGCGACTACAGCTCGGTGACCCTGGATCCAGACAACGAGCACAGCTTCTACGCGATCGGAGAGTACTCGAGTGACTGGGCCATTTTGCCCGGGTTCACGACCACCGAGCGTGCGATCTGGAACACCTACATCGCCGAAATCAATACGATTCCGGAGCCCGGCACCTACGTGCTGTTCGCGTTGGGTCTGCTGTCACTTGGGATCGTTGCGCGCAAGAACACACGCACCTGAATCGCTCTTCGAATTGAGGGCGGCACGCTGAAAAGCGTGCCGCTTTTTTTTGGCGCGTCGGCGTCAAGGCGCTCGGTCGGGACGGGGGCACGCAGCGTGGTCGAGCCCGCAAGGCACGCGCTAACGCTTGGCTAACGGACGGCGTTGATGCTTCGCTGCATGGGCCCGCAACGGGCTTCCGACCCACGGAGGCAGAGCATGAAGAACCACCCTTTGGAGTCCGCTGTCACGGTGTCGTGCGATCGGCCGCGGCTCAGGGGGGCGACGACCTTCTTCCTTGTCCTCGTCGGCCTCGCGCTGTCGCCCTGGTCGCGTGCGCAGGACATGCCCGCACCCACGCTCGCGGTGGGTGACAGTTGGACCTACCGAGAAACCGACCTGCTGACCAAGAATGAAACGGGCCAGTTGACGGAGACGGTGACGGCCACGGACGCGGCCACGTACTGGATCGACGCGCGCCGCGCCGCGCGCACCTGGTGGCGCGGCGACGCAGCCAAGCGGCTGCACAGCGAGCAGTTCGCCTACAGCGAAGGCGCGCCTGAGCAGCGCGGGAAGTCCATCTCCACCAACGATGGCGGCTGCGCGTACCCGTGGCCGCTGAAGGTGGGAAGCACGTTCGAATGCTCGGAGAACCTGCTCGCCGTCAACGGGTGGAAGCTGCGCTACGACCTGAAGTTCACGGTCGAGGCTGCGCAGAGCGTCGAGACAGCGGCAGGACGCTTCGACACGCTGCGCTTGGTGGCGAAGGGCTACGTCAACAACCAGACCACCAACAATGTGGCCGGGCACCAGCGAACGATCTGGCTGGCACCGGCGATCAAGCGCGAGGTCAAGTACGAGATTCGCACGCTGCTCAGCAACGGCAGGCCGTTTCGCGTCGAGGGCCGCGAACTGGTCGCGTTCAAGGCGGGCGGGGGGTGATGCCGGCAGCGGCGTGCCGACGCGCTGCAACTCGCTGACCCCGGCGGTTCACGGTTGACGGCGTTTCAGTCGCTCGATCTCTTGTTGCAACATGCGCTCGCGCACGCCTTCTCCTCGCAGGCTGATGAAGGTGACCACGCCGTGGATCGCCAGCCCCAGGCCCCAGCCCCACAGCGGAAAGTGCGACCAGCGCGCGCCGCCGGTGATGCTGTTCAACACGAACAGCCCGAGGTTGACCAGCACGAACACGGTCGCGTGGATGTAGAAACCCAGCTTGATGCCGACGCGGCGGCGGGCGCGGGTTTCGATGTCGTCGGGGCTTTTTTCGGTTTCCATCAAGGTTCACCAGTCGGGTTGAAGTTTGGAATGCAGACCGCGGTGCGGGCGGCGAAGAGACGGGGCCTCACCGGCGCGAGCCGCAGGCCGCTACAGCGGTTTGAACAGATGCGCGTACAGGCGGCTCACGACCAGCTTGTCGGCATGGCCGCGCAACGTCAAGGTGACCTTGCCCGCTTCGTCGCGCAGCGCCGTGGCAATCGCGTCGCACCGCACCAGCGTGCCACGGTGGATCTGCCAGAAGCGCGCGCTGTCCAGTTGCGGCAGCAACTCGCGCAGCGACAGGCGGATCAGGTGCTCGCGCTCGGCGGTGACCACTCGCACGTACTTGTCGGCCGCCTCGAAGTACAGCACCTCGTCCACCGGCACCATGTGGATGGCGCTGCCTGCACTGGCCTGGATGACGCGCAGCGGGGCGGTCGGTGCCGTCGACGGCTGAGCACCGGCAACGCTGCCCAGCAAGCTGCGCAGCTGGTCGATGGCGGCACCCAGCGCGGGCGCGGCTTGCGGCTGCGAGCGCAGGCCCAGCGCGTCGCGCAGGCGGGTGCAGGTCTGCGCCAGCCGATCCGGCTGCACCGGTTTGAGCACGTAGTCGATCGCGGCCCGCTCGAACGCCTGCAGCGCGTACTGGTCGTACGCCGTCACGAACACGATCAGCGGGAACGCGGGTGCGGTCGAAGCGCCGTCGTCGGACGAATCGGGCCAGTCCTCGGCCAGTGCCTGCGCGGCTTCCAGGCCGCTCATGCCCGGCATGCGGATGTCCAGAAACATCACGTCGGGTCGCAGCTGCAGACCCTGCTGCACGGCGGCCTCGCCGTGGCCCACGCTGGCCACCACGGTCAGTTCTGGCCACAGGCGCGCCAGTTCGGTCTTCAGGTTGGCGGCCAGCAGAGGTTCGTCTTCAGCGATCAGCGCGGTGGGGTCGGTGGTGTTCATGGCGTCTCCTGATTAGCGACGATGCTCAGCTACAGGGCGCATCGCCCCCTCACCCCAACCCCCTCCCCCGAGTACGGTGGAGAGGGAGCTCGTATTTGCTCCCTCTCCCGCTTGCGGGAGAGGGCTGGGGTGAGGGTGGAGCCGCGGCTGAACCATGTCGCTAATCAGTTGGCGTCTTGAGTGGAATGCGAACCGTGGCCAGCGTGCCGCCTTCAGCGTCGTCGACCGGGCTCAGTTCGAAGCGGGCGGCGTCACCGTACAACGCGGACAGGCGGTCGCGCACTTGTTGCAGCCCGAAGCGAGTGCCTTCGCTGGCCGCAGCGGACAGGCCGCGGCCGGTGTCGCGCACGCACAGCAGCAGGTGGGCACCGTCCTGCCGCGCGCTGACGGCAATGCGCCCGCCGCTGACCTTCGGCTCCAGCCCGTGCTTGATGCTGTTTTCGACCAGTGGCTGCAACAGCAGCGGTGCCACCGGCGCGTCCGCCAGCGCGGCGGGCAGGTCGAACTGCACCTGCAGCCGATCCCCCATGCGCACCTTCAGCAGTGCCAGGTAGTCGGCCAGCCGCGCGAATTCGACACGCAACGGATGCTGGGACACGCGCGACGCACCCAGCGTGCCGCGCAGGAAGCCGATCAACTGGTCGAGCATGGCCTGCGCCTTCGGCGGGTCGAGGCCGATCAGCACGCGCAGGTTGGCCAGCGTGTTGAACAGCATGTGCGGCTCGAGTTGCGACTCCAGCAGCTTGAGCTGGTTTTCGGCCGCCGCGCGCTGCGAGGCTTCGGCCTGCGCACGGGCATTCGACAGGCGCTCCGCCATGGTCAAGACGAACACCGACACCAGCGTGCCCAGCACCGACACCACGATGGTCACGCGCGTGGACGGCGAGCCCCATTGGCGCATGCCGAGCGAGCTGTTGCCCGTGATGAGGTCCGCAATTGCCGTGCCTGCCATCGGCCCCAGCGTCATGCCCAGCAACATCACCGGCACCATCCAGCCCCAGCCCGGAAAGCCCCTGTGCACCGAGGCCGTCTGGCCTCTGGCGCGTCGCAGCCGATTCAGCAAATGGGCTGTGCCGTGGCGTCCGCCGTCGATGATCAGCCAGCAGCACAGGCCGATCGCGAAGGAGTAGATCAGGTTCACCGAGAAGCTGCTGCGGTCCATGACGGACAACAGCACCGCGATGCCGCTGCACAGAAGCAACATGAAAATCGCGCTGCGCCGGATACCGACCCAGACCGAGTCGGGCTGAGGGCTCATCGAGGCTCGCAGATATTCATGTTGCATGAGTGTGGGCCACCCGTCTGACCGGCACCAGCGGCAGGTTCATGCGATCAGCGCGACGGGAGCGAGGCCAGCGCAGCCAAATGCTTTCATGCCAGCTGCCCCGCTGAAGGACGCCGCATCAACGACCAGAAGGCGATGGCGCGGGCCAGGAACAAGCCACTGAAGAAGCCGTAGGCGAGGCTTGCCGCTGCAGAAAAAGTGGCCACGTCCTTCAGCCCGGGGTGCAGGGCCAGGTTGACGCCGACACCGAACTTGATGCTGAACAAGACCAGGATCAATGCCATCGGCAGCCAGCTGCCCGGTACATCGAAGCGCGCTGCATGCGCTGACCACGTGGCTCCGCGCCAGGCCCCGAGCGCTCGCGCGGTGGACGCCGAAACCGCCGCTCCGGTCGCCCAGGCCAGCAACGGCAGGGCGTGGCCGCCGAAGGTGGACAACACGCCGAACAGCGACAACGCCAGCATGATCAGCGGCAGCAGCGTGGCGCGGCGCAGCGTCATCTGGCGCGCCCTTATTTGCGTCAAACCCAGCGCCACCAGGGCGGCCAGCAGCAGCCAGACCCAGACGGGTGTGTGTTGAAGAATGCCGATGAACATGGTGTGCTCCTGCGTGGTGTGTGGCGATCGGCACACTGTGCAGAAGCGACGACGAGCAGGCGAGTGGCGCGCGACGAAACCGCGCGGTGCGGCGCGAAATGTCCGCCAGGGGGCGCAGGCGGTACCGACTGAGGGCGCACCGCCTCAAGGTGCGCTGGCCAGGCTGGCGCGAACGGCTTCGATGCGGTTGCGATTGGCGGCAAAGTCTTTTTCGCCCAGACGGGACGCCGAGCGAACCTGCACGACATTGGCGCGCGGGTCGAACCAGAACTCGGTGTCGTCAACGTACTTCATCAAGCGGGTCGTGAACTGCGCGTACAGGTAGCCGGGTTCGGTGCGGATCACTTTCGCACCGGGCATGCCTTCGACGATGGTCTTGATGCGGGCGAGGGTGGCGGTGCCGTCGCCGTTCAGCGCCAGCGGCGCGATCTCGGCATTCGCGCGCTGCGGGTGGTCTGGCGTCAGGGCCGCCTGGCTGCTCACGCAATTGGGCGTCTTCGGCAGCGCCTTGAGCCTGCCGTCGCGCACGCCCAGGTCGGTCGGCGCCTGGCCCTGCAGGAGGCCGAACTGGCCGGCGATCACGCCTGCCAGGACCAGCACGACGACAGCGATGAGGAGCCATTTGACGATGGTCATGAAATCTTTCGGTAGGACAGACAGGTGGTCACATTTTGCCTTGGGGCTTTCGCGCGCGACGCTATATTCATCCGCAGCAACCGAGGAGGCAAAGATGACGGCGAACCCCGTGCGGCGGCGCTTGCGCTGCCGCCGACCCATCTGCACCGGTGTGATGCTCGCCATGCTGTGGGCATGCAGCGCCCCGCCGATGGTGCCGGTTGCGGTGCCGGTTGCGGTGCCGATGATTCCGTCGGTGCCGTCACCGAGCGCGCCCACCGCACCCGCCGTCGTTGCTCCTTCCGCCGCCCCGCTCGCAGCCCGACCCGCATCGTCGATCCCGCCCGCGCCAGTCGCCAGGGTCGCAACCCCGGTGGAGCCTGCGGAGCCGGCTGCGCCCTACAACGCCGCGGTGGCCGCGCGGTTCCCCGAGCCGCAGGCCAGTTACCGCACCCCGGCCTTCGAGGCAGGCCGCAGCGGCTTCACCACCAATGCCGAATTGCAGGCCGCCTTGCGCGACCTGCTGCAGGATGCGGTGCCGTCTTCAGGCCGAGCCGGCGTGAGCCTGCTGTCTCTGGGCAGCTCGCAAAAAGGCGTGCCGCTGCAAGCGCTGCTGTTCACCCGCAGCGCCGACGCCAGCCCCGTCGCATTGATGGCGTCGAACCGCCCGACGGTGCTGCTGGTCGGGCAGCAGCACGGTGACGAGCCTGCTGGCAGCGAGGCGCTGCTGGTGCTGGCGCAGGAGCTGGCGCGCGGCCGGCTGCAAGGGCTGCTGGAGCGCATCAACGTGCTGATTCTTCCGCGCGCCAACCCCGACGGTGCGGCGGCCCGCCAGCGCGTGACGGCCAGCGGCATCGATGCCAACCGCGACCACTTGCTGTTGAAAACGCCCGAGGCGCAGGCGCAGGCGCAACTGGTGCGCGACTTTCGACCGGTGGTGGTGGTCGATGCGCACGAGTACACGGTGGTCGGCCGCTATCTGGAGAAGTTCGGCACGGTGCAGCGCTTCGACGCGCTGGTGCAGTACGCGATGACGGCCAACCTGCCGCCCTTCATCACCAAGGCGTCCGAAGAGTGGTTTCGCCAGCCGATGATCGCCAG
>JANNEI010000608.1:0-2551 GCA_031378565.1 Burkholderiales bacterium | reverse complement strand
CGCACGCCGATGGGCGGCGCGACCGCCAGCGGCCTGCTGCGCAGCGTGGCGGTGCTGCCGATGTCACCCAACCAGCGCATCGTGATGGTCGAGGTCGGCCAGGGCGACGAGCGCCGCTGGCTGGTGCTGGGCGTGACACCGCAAAATATCACCACGCTGCATCAGATGGCACCGCAGGCCGACGCGGCAGTGCCTCCCGGCGAGGCCGCTGGCACTGGTTTTGCGCAGGTGCTGAACCGACTGCGGCAGGCCACCGATTCAGCCAAGGGCCGGTCGTGATGCCGCCGCGTTTTTTTGGCACGCTGCGTGGTGTCGGGCTGCTCGCCGGCTTGTCGGTGTTGTCGGCGCTTCCGACGGCCGCTTTAGCGCAGGTCGCCGGCGGCGCGACGCTGCCGCTGCTGGTCGGCCAGGGGGCGGGCAGTGCCAGCTACTCGGTGCCGATCCAGACCCTGCTGTTCTTCACCGCTTTGAGTTTTCTGCCGGCCGTGCTGTTGCTGATGACGGGCTTCACCCGCATCGTGATCGTGCTGAGCCTGCTGCGCCAGGCGCTGGGCACCCAGGCCGCGCCGCCGAACCAGGTGGTGATCGGCCTCAGCCTGTTCCTGACATTTTTCGTGATGGGGCCGACGCTGGACAAGGTGTACGCAGACGCCTACCAGCCGTTTGCCGCCAACCAGATCGCGTTCGAGGAAGCGCTGAAGCGCGGCGAGGGCCCGATGCGAGCCTTCATGCTGAAGCAGACCCGCCAGTCCGACGTGGCGCTGTTCGCCAAGCTGGCCAAGGTCGACCCGTCGGTCAAGTCGGCCGACGTGCCGTTCAAGGTGCTGGTGCCGGCCTTCGTGACGAGCGAGCTGAAGAGCGCATTCCAGATCGGCTTCCTGATCTTCATCCCTTTCCTCGTCATCGACATGATCGTGGCCAGCGTGTTGATGAGCCTGGGCATGATGATGCTGAGCCCGGTGCTGGTCGCCCTGCCGTTCAAGCTGATGCTGTTCGTCTTGGCCGATGGCTGGAACCTCTTGCTGGGTTCGCTGGCCGCCAGCTTTGCACAGTAGAAAACATGGACTCACAACAAGTCTTCACCTACGGCCAACAAGGCCTGTACCTGCTCCTGATGGTTTCGGCACCCGTGCTGCTGACGGTGCTGGCGGTCGGTTTGCTGGTCAGCATCTTCCAGGCGGCCACGCAGATCCACGAGTCCACGCTGTCGTTCGTACCGAAGATTCTGGCCGCGGTGGCGGTGCTGGCGGTGGCCGGGCCGTGGATGCTGACCACCCTGGTCGAGTACCTGCAACGCATGTTGATGGCGATCCCCAGCGTGGTTGGCTGAACCTGCCGTGCTGACCTTCACCGAAGCGCAGATCCTCGAATGGGTCAGCCCGCTGATCTGGCCGTTCATCCGCATGCTGGCGCTGTTCGGCTCGATGCCGGTGCTGGCGCAGCGCAGCGTGCCGGTGCGCGTGCGCGTGGCCCTGGCCTTCCTGATCACCTTCTGCGCACAGGCCTCGCTGCCGCCGATGCCGGTGGTGCCGCTCGACTCCGCCGACGCGATGCTGATGCTGACGCAACAAATCGTCATCGGCGTGTCGATGGGCTTCGCGGCGCGGGTCGTCTTCGCCGCCATCGAACTGGCCGGTGAGCTGGTGGGCTTGCAGATGGGCCTGAACTTCGCCGGCTTCTTCGACCCCGCCACCGGCGGCCAGGCCACCGCGATGAGCCGCTTCTTCGGCACCACGATCAGCTGGCTGTTCATCGTGATCAACGGCCACCTGTTGATCATCGCCGCGCTGGTGCAAAGTTTTCAGGCGTTCCCGGTCAGCCCCGAGCCGTTCTCGTTCATCCGCGCGGCCCAGCCCCAGGTGTGGGGTGCAGACATCTTCGCGCTCGGCCTGTGGATCGCCCTGCCGATCGTCGCGATGCTGCTGTTCGTCAACCTGGTGCTCGGCATCATCTCTCGCGTGGCGCAGCAGATGAACATCTTCGCGATCGGCTTCCCGATCACGCTGTCGGTCGGCCTGCTGGGGGCGCTGTTGACGCTGCCGATGATGCAGGCACCGTTCACGATGGCGCTGGAAAAGATGCTGGCGAATTTTCAGTAGCGGCGTCGCCGGCACCGGCCTGTCGCTTCGGCTTCTAGAACATCGTGTTGGCGTGCGCCGAGGCCTCCGGCACGACTTGCAGCACGTCCCAGTGCTCGACGATCTTGCCGTGCGCATCGAAGCGAAAGATGTCGATGCCCGCCCAGTCGCTGGCCGCGTCGCCGGGCCAGTGCTGATGGCAGTGCAGCACCACCAGATCGCCTTCGGCCACCGACCGCTTCACCGTCACCCGCTTGCCGGGATACTCACGCGCCATGCGCTCGAAGTAGTCGATGAAAGCCTGCTTGCCATCGGCCACGTGCGGGTTGTGCTGGGTGTAGCTGTCGCCCGCATACAGCGCGATCGCTTCGGCAGGCCGACACTGGTTGAACATCAGGTCGTAGAAGGCGATGGCGGACTGGCGGTTGCCGGCCAAAGTTTGATTCATGGCAACGCTCCACTTGAACGACGCT
>JANNEI010000607.1:0-4123 GCA_031378565.1 Burkholderiales bacterium | reverse complement strand
TTGTTGAACAGCAGGTCGAGCCGGCCGAAGCGCTGGCGGATCTGCTCGAACAGCGACGCGACGGATTCTTCCTTCGCCACGTCGCAGGCGATGGCGACGGCACGGCTGCCGGCCTCACCCGCGCTGACAATGGCGGCTTCGAGCGTGTCGACGCGCCTGCCGGTGAACACGACGTGCCAGCCGTCGTTCAGCAGCGCCGTCGCGCAGCCCTTGCCGATGCCGCTGCCGGCACCTGTGACGAGTGCGATTTTTTGAGTGGTCATGGTCAATGGTTGTCCTTCGGTACAAAAGCCCCGCGCTTGCCGCGCAGGAAGTCGAGATCGGCACCTTCGTCGGCCTGCAGCACGTGGTCGATGTAGAGCTTCCAGTAGCCGCTTTGCATCGGCGGCGTCGGCGGCTGCCAGTCGGCGCGGCGGCGGTCGAGTTCAGCATCCTCCACATGCAGGTGCAGCTTGCGGGCCGGCACGTCGAGCGTGATCAGGTCGCCATTTTTCACTAGCGCCAGCGGCCCGCCCGCTGCCGCCTCGGGCGCGGTGTGCAGCACCACGGTGCCGTAGGCGGTGCCGCTCATGCGGGCGTCGCTGATGCGAACCATGTCGGTGATGCCCTTGCGCAGCAGCTTGGGCGGCAGCGGCATGTTGCCGACCTCGGCCATGCCGGGGTAGCCCTTGGGGCCGCAGTTCTTCAGCACCATCACGCAGCTCTCGTCGACGTCCAGGTCTTCGTCGTCGATGCGCGCATGAAAGTCGTCGCTGTTCTCGAACACCACGGCACGGCCGGTGTGCACCATCAACGTCGGCGTGGCCGCACTCGGCTTGATCACCGCACCGCGCGGCGCCAGGTTTCCGCGCAACACGGCGATGCCGGCCTTGTCCTTGAACGGCGTGGCCAGCGGCTTGATCACGTCGAGGTTGAAGTTCTGCGCATCGGCGATGTTGTGCCCCACCGTGCAACCGTTGGCGGTGATCACTTCGGTGTGCAGCAGGTGGGCAATTTCCTTCATCACCACCGGCAGGCCGCCGGCGTAGCAGAAGTCTTCCATCAGGTACTGGCCCGAGGGCTGCAGGTTCACCAGGCAGGGCAGTTCACTCGCCAGACGGTCGAAGTCGTCGATGCTCAGCGGCACGCCGATGCGCCCGGCGATGGCGATCAAGTGAATCACTGCGTTGGTGCTGCCGCCGATGGCCGCCAGCGTCTTGATGGCGTTCTCGAACGCCTCGCGCGTCAGGATGTGCGACAGCTTCTGGTCCTCGTGAACCATGTCGACGATGCGCCGCCCGGCGTTGCGCGCGATCAGGTTGCGCCGCCCGTCCACCGCCGGCCAGGCAGCGTTGCCGGGCAGGCCGACGCCCAGCGCCTCCACCATGCTGGCCATCGTGCTGGCGGTGCCCATCGTCATGCAGTGGCCGTGGCTGCGGTGCATGCAGCTTTCGGCCTCGAAGAAGTCGGCCAGCTTCAGCGTGCCGGCGCGCACCTGTTCGCTCATGCTCCACACGCCGGTGCCCGAGCCCAGTTCCTCGCCGCGCCACTTGCCGTTCAGCATCGGCCCGCCGCTGACGCCGATGGTCGGCAGGTCGGCGCTGGCCGCGCCCATCAGGAGCGCGGGCGTGGTCTTGTCGCAACCCATCAGCAGCACAACGCCGTCGATCGGATTGCCGCGGATGCTTTCCTCCACGTCCATGCTGGCCAGGTTGCGGTACAGCATGGCGGTGGGGCGCAGCAGTGTTTCGCCGAGCGACATCACCGGGAACTCGAGCGGGAAACCACCCGCTTCATACACGCCGATCTTCACTTGCTCGGCCAGCGTGCGGAAGTGCGAATTGCACGGCGTCAGCTCGCTGAAGGTGTTGCATATGCCGATGACCGGCCGGCCGTCGAACTGGTCGTGCGGCACGCCCTTGCCCTTGACCCAGCTGCGGTAGGCAAAGCCGTCGCGGTCCTGTCGGCCGAACCACTGCTGGCTGCGCAGCTCGTGCTTCGGTTTCCTTTTCGGCGCGTCACTCATCGTGTGCTGGCTTTCCCGGGTTTGACTGCAAGTCGTCAACGCATATTATGGTATGACGATTGAATCCGCAGCCGTGGAACCCCTAGGAGCATGCCTTGCCCGAGTCCCCTCAACCCCACATTCTCGCTGTGTCCAGGCTGGCACCGATGTTCGCGTCGCAGCTGACGGCCGCGTTCACCGTGCACGACCGGCTGCATGAAACCGACCCCGCGGCCTTTGCCCGGGTCGCGCCGCAGGTGCGCGCCATCGCTGCCAGCGGTGAATCCAGGGTCAGCGCCGAGCTGATCGCGCAACTGCCGGCTTTGCAGATCATCTCGGTGATGGGTGTGGGCTACGACGGCATCGACGTGGCCGCTGCCAAGTCGCGCGGTATCGTCGTCACCCACACGCCGAACGTGCTGAACGACGACGTGGCCGATCTGGCCATCGGGCTGATGCTGAGCGCCGCGCGGCAGCTGCCTGCGGCCGACCGCCATGTGCGCGGCGGTGAATGGTCCAGCGGTGCGATGCCGCTGGCGCGCAAGATGTCGGGCGCGCGGCTGGGGCTGGTCGGCATGGGCCGCATCGGGCAGGCCATCGCGCACCGCGCGGCAGCCTTCGGCATGCCGATCGCGTACACCTCGCGCAGTGAAAAGCCCGGTCTGAAGTACCGCTATTTTCCGAACGCGGCGGCGCTGGCGGCCGACAGTGATTTCCTCGTCGTCATCACGCCGGGCGGTGCCGGCACGCGCAAGCTGATCGATGCCGAGGTGCTGGCCGCGCTGGGGCCGGCCGGCATTCTCGTCAACGTGGCGCGCGGCTCGGTGGTCGACGAGGCGGCGCTGATCGACGCGCTGGAACGCGGCGTGATCGCGGGGGCCGGGCTGGATGTGTTCGAGAACGAGCCAAACGTTCCCGAACGACTGCGCGCGATGCCGCACGTGGTGCTGGCACCGCACATCGGCAGCGCCACCGGGCAGACGCGGCAAGCGATGGCCGACCTCGCATTTGCCAACCTGCAGGCGCACTTTGCGGGCGCGCCGCTGCCGTCGCCGGTGCCGGAGTGCCAGTGATGACCGATCACGTCATTTCAGTCGACCGGCTGCACGCAGCCGTCCGCCTCGTGGTCGCCGGCTTCGGCAGCAACCCGCACGAGGTCGACGAAGTCAGCACCAACCTGATCGAGGCCAACCTGACCGGCCACGATTCGCACGGCATCGGCATGCTGCCGCGCTATGCCGCGGCGTATCTCGAAGGTGGCCTGAAACCCAACACCCACGTGCGCACGCTGCTCGACGCAGGCCCGATGCTGCGCCTGGACGGCGACGCCGGCTTCGGCCAGGTGGTGGGCCGCGAAGCGATGGAACTCGGCATTGCGCGGGCGCAGCAAACCGGCTGCTGCGTGATGGCGCTGGGCAACGCGCACCACCTGGGCCGCATCGGTGCCTGGGCCGAGCAGGCGGTGCAGGCGGGGCTGGTGTCGCTGCACTTCGTCAACGTCATCTCACGCGGCATCGTCGCGCCGCATGGCGGGGCCGATGCCCGTTTCGGAACCAACCCGTTCACGGCCGGCGTGCCGCTGCCAGGGCGGCCGCCGCTGATCCTCGACTTCGCGACCAGCGTGCTGGCGCAGGGCAAGACGCGCGTGGCGCACAACAAGGGCGAGCAGCTGCCAGCCGACTGCCTGATCGACGACGCCGGCCGGCCGACGCGCGACCCGCGCTATTCAGTCATCGAGCCGTTCGGTGCCATCCTGACCTTCGGCGGGTACAAGGGCTACGGCCTGGCGGTGCTGTGCGAACTGCTGGGCGGTGCGCTGGCAGCGGGCATGACGCAGCACAGCGACGACACCAGCAAGCAGCGCATCCTGAACGGCATGCTGACGGTGCTGATCGACCCGGCCGCGCTGGGCGATCGGGCGGCGTTCGACCGTGAGTGTTCTGTCTTCGTCGACTGGGTGTTGGCGTCACCACCGCGCGAGGGCTTCGACGCGGTGCGCGTGGCGGGCGACCCGGAGCGAGAGTCGCGCGTGCGGCGCGTGGCGCAAGGCGTGCCGGTGGACGTGACGACCTGGGCGCAGATCGTTGACGCTGCGGGCTTGCTTGGGGTTGATGCGCGTTTGGTTAACGGCGCTGCGGG
>JANNEI010000584.1:0-5729 GCA_031378565.1 Burkholderiales bacterium | reverse complement strand
GTGCGCTTCAAGCTGGCCGACCTGCGCTACCGCAACGGCGCGTCCAGCTACCTCGATGTGCTCGACGCCCAGCGCTCCCTGCTCGCCGCGCAGCAGGCGGTGGTGCAGGTTCAGGCCGCTCAGGTGCAGAACCAGGTGGCGCTGTATCGGGTGCTGGGCGGGGGGTGGGGCGATGACGGGGTGAGCCGCTGACTTGGCGTGTCGCCCTGGTGTCCCACCAGAGTCGTCTCGCTGCTGACGCCACGGAGCCGCTCAGTGACCACGACCTCATTGAGGAGGGTGCGGTCGGGATCGCGCTGCAACCAGCCGGCCAGCCCTGAAGCCGCGGCGCTCTGGCGGCCCCTCAGGTGATCGATTCAGACCGATGTGTCCACCATAGCTGGCTGGGTTCGGCAAGCCGTCAGCGCCCCTGATCCGAGCCCGGAAAACGCGACTTGCGTTGTGCGTCGAGGTCGCCGTCCCAGGGCACTTTGCCCCGCATCTCAAGCAGCTTGCGCGCCGCCAACTTGCGGGCGAAATCAGTCAAAGCGGCATTCACTGCCTCACGCTTGGTGGCAAAGCCACCGAGTGCCTGCACGCTGGCCAAGGCCGCGCTGTCGATATCGATGTGAGTTTTCATGATGGACGAGTATTTCGAGAATACGTGTGCAGCCTGCAAGCTTGCCCATAGCCCCAAGCGCGAACCCGTAGCTCACGCGATCAACGTCATCCCTGCGACCTTCGCAGCACCCACATCGAACGTCATCGTTCGATCACAGCCTGTGCTGGCACCGGCTTGCGCGATCAAACAGTCCGCGAAGTCGGCCGAGCTTGACTTGAACAGGCGCAACGCCCTGAGCACCTGGTCGGCGCGGTCCATCACGATCTCCTTGGTGCGCAACAAGGCCTCGAAGGCTTGCGCCAGTTCCTTGCTCGTGAGCCCGTAAGCCGAACCGAGAACCCAGCCCAGTTCGACGACGCACACCAGGGCCACGAAGCCGGGCGCATCGACCGTCAGCGACTCGATCAGCCGGGTCGCTTTCGGCGACTGCTTCGCATCGTCTTGCATGATGTAGCGCACCAGCACGTTCGTATCCAGGCCGGTCATCGCGCCGCCGCGCCGCGCGTTGCGATGACCTTGTTCATATCGTCGATGGACACGCTTTTCCTGGCCTTGCCGAACATGCCCTTCAACTCTCGCACGGAACGTGTGGCGGCAAAAAATTCGAACCGGCCGGGCTCGACTTCAACGAACTCGACTCGGTCGCCCGCCACGACCTGAAGGCTTTGGCGGACGTTGGCGGGGATGGTGATCTGGCCCTTGCTGCTGACGGTGGCGGTGGTCATGGGAGTGCTCCAGTTCGCCTTACTTTAACGTAAGGTGAGCCAGCGGACCACGGAACCGGGCAGAACCTGCCGGGCTGAATTTCAAAGGAGAAGACTGGATCACCTGGCAAGTCCGGTGCATGAGATCGACCCGTTGTGCCTACTCAGTGCCAGCCTCCAACTCGAACCGCATGAACCAGAAGTCGGCGCGCGGCTGCGCATGGTGAACGGCACCCAGCCGTGTGTAGAAGCCGGGCCCATCGGTGCCGAAATACACGCGTGCAAGGCCAAGACCGCGCGCCTGCGCCAACACGGCACGCACCAGGGCCGAACCGACACCCTGGCCGCGCCACGGCCCGGCCACCACCATGCCGGCCAGCCAGGGGTGCCACTCGGGATGATCCTCGGCGTCGTTGTCGACCAGGTTGACGGCACCGATGACTTGCGCGCCGTGCAGCGCCACCAGCGCGAGTGGCAGTCGGTCAGCGCTGGCGGCCAGCGCCAGCCGCGCCTGCATGCCGCCGACGCTGGCACCTGGCACCTCGCGCCAGAATTCGTGATGGATCAAGGCCGCGACGGCAGCGCGGTGCTGCGGCACCTCGAACAGGTGGACGATGGACGCGTGCATTGACCGTGGTGTCGGGCAGCCTGGCCGGCGTTGCCGATGTCTGTCTGCGGCTGTTGCGCGTCAGCCCGGCGTCATCGCCGCAGCCATGCTGCGCAGCGTGACCGCGTCCAGCGTCTTCGCACCCGGCTGTGCCTCGCAGATGACCGCCAGCCGGTTCAGGATGCCGGCCGCAAAGCGATGCGCAGCAGCCATCGTTTCCTCGTCGCTGTCGTAGGTGTCGTAGGCCTCGACGGCCACGCCGCTGTCGGAGGCGATTTTCTTGATGTCGAGCGTGGCAGTCAGTGCGCGATGGGTGGCCATGGTGATGCTCCGGTTCGGTTTGTTGGCTGCGACTCTACACAGGGCTGTGGATCAGGGTTGCCCTCAGCGCCGGCGCAGCCCGAGCCAGATCACGGTGGCCACCACCAGCAGACCGCCGCCGACCTGCGACGGCGCGATCGACTGGCCCAAAATGGCCCAGGCCAGCACCAGCGCGAAGATCGGTTCGATGTTCATGATGGCCGAATTGCCCACCACGCCGAGCCGGGGCAGCACGGTGAACATGATGGTGAAGGCGGTGCCGTAAAGAAAGGTCAGCGTGGCCAGGCCCCACCAGCCGGGCGCAGCCGTCGGCCAGTGAAAACCGCCCTGCGTGGCCACGCCGGCCAGCGCCATCACGGCAACCAGGCTCATCGTGCTGGCGGTGCGCAAGCGGCCGTCCAGCGCGCCGGCCTCGTGCTGGGTCAGCACCAGCGCCAGGCCGAAGGTTGCCGCCGCCGCCAGCGCAAACGCCACGCCGCTGCCGATGCGCCCCCACTGCCCCGCCGCGCCCAGGCCCGACGCGGCACCCAACACGTCGAGCGCGATCGCCAGGCCGAGCAGCATGACGGGCATCGCGCGCACCACGCGCGGCTCGGGCCGGTGGCCGTACAGCACGCGCGCCCACAGCGCGGTCCAGAGCGGGTAGGTGTTGAAGGCCAGCAGCGCCAGGGCCACCGGCAGGCGCGCCACCGACGAGTACAGGCACAGGCTCTGCACGCCGATCAGCAGCCCGATCAGCGGCAGCGCTCGCTTGTGGCGGGCGGTGAGATGCATCGGCACGCGTTGCACGATCAACAGCAGGCCGACGACGAGTGCGGTGGCCACGCTGCGCACAGAGACGGCTGTGGCCACGTCGACGCCGTGGTTGAACGCCATGCGCGCGGCCACGTGGTTTGCGCCCATCATCAAGGCGATCAGCAGCAGCGTGGCGAAGGCCGTGCCGGACAGGTGCGGGGTTGTCGAGGGCGCTGTCGAGTCGCGTGCAACGGCGGGTTGGGTCATGCCTGCATTCTCGGCGCTGCGGGTGGCCTGACGCGCTGCCTCTCGATCAGCGCACCGCCATCACCCGCATGCCGAGCGCCTTGCCGGCCGACTTGTCCAGCACCTGCACCGTCGTCTGGCGCGGCTTGAAACCGTCGGGCAACGGCAGGCTGCCGCGCACCACGTCGACGCTGCCGATCGACAGGCTGACCGGCTTCAACGCGATGCTGGTTTCCACACCTCGAGCCGATTGGCCGGCGACCACGAGCTGCAGCACGCCCGGCATCGGCTTGGCCGCGGCTCGGTCGCGCGTCAGCACCACTTCGTAGGCCAGCAGCCCGCCCTTCGCCGTGAAGCGACCGGCGCGCACTTCCACGCTGCCGCCGCGCGGGTCGGGCGGCAAGGCGGCGGCGGCCGAGGCAACGTCGTCGCGCAGCCGCTCGGCAGTCGCGCGGCTGGCGGCCAGGTCGTCGGCCAGGCCCTTCTTCTCGCTGACCGCGGCCGCAAGCCGTCGGTCTGCGTCGTCCGCGCGGGTTCTCAGTTGCGTCCGCTCGGCGTCGGCCTGTGCAAATGCACTGCGCAGATCGGTCGAGGCGCTGGCCGACAGGCGCGCTGGCAGGTGACGCTCCTGCACGTAGACCACGCCGCCAGCGCCGACGGCGGCACCGACCAACAGCAGCACCAGCCAGCGCGGCAAACGCCAGCGCGAGCGACGTCGTCCGTAAGGATTGAAGGGGACAGGTCTGGAGGATCCGAACATTCGCGTGGGCCGTCGTGTTCCGTTGTGGAGCAACAGCCTACAACCCGTGATGACACGCCTTGAAACGCGGTGTGTCCGCGTCTGGATTCCGGCGTGGTCGCGTCCCTGGAGGGACCGAGATTCGCGGTCTGTCCCCGGCGCGACAGCGGCCCCCGGGTTATCCAGAGTTCGGTTCGTCGTTGCGGCGGACAAAGATTCTCACCTGACCGACGCTTGCCTCGGACCATCCACCGCAACCGCCGCGCCGTGCGCCGCATGGTGGGCGCAGCCGGGGCGTCGCCGGGACAACCACAAAACCACCCAACGGGAGAACCGGCATGACTCGATACACCACTGCGATTCGCAGCCTGCGCCGCGCTGCAGCGCTCTCCACCGTGGGTGCGGCCGGCGCGCTGTGCGCCTCGGGCGCGCAGGCACAGGAGACCTTCAAGGTCGGCATCGTCAGCTTCCTGTCGGGCCAGGCGGCCGAGAGCTTCGGCATCCCCGCCGTCAACGGTGCCAAGGTGCTGGTCGACGCCTTCAACAAGGGTGCCGCACCAGCCCCGTACAACAAGGTGGGTTTCGGCGGCATGAAGATCGAGGCCGTCTACATCGACGAGAACGGCGGTGCGACCAAGCAGGTGCAGGAACTGCGCAACCTGTACGACCGCGAAAAGGTCGATGCAGTGGTGGGCTACGTGGGCTCGGGCGACTGCCTGGCGGTGGCACCGGTGGCCGAGGAGATGAAGCGCTTCTTGATCCTCTACGACTGCGGCACGCCGCGCATTTTCGAGGACAACAAGCTGCAGTACGTGTTCCGCACCGCCTCGCACGCGGCGATGGACAACGTGGCGCTGGTGCGCTATCTGAAGGCGCGCAACGTGAAGGCCGACAGTTTCAACATGATCAACCAGGACTACGCCTGGGGCCAGGACTCGAAGAAGGACTTCACCTGGTCGATGGAAAAACTCTACCCAGCGGCCAAGCCGGGCGAAGACCAACTGCCCAAGTTCGGTGCCGGCCAGTACGGCACCGAGATTTCCGCGCTGATGGCCAAGCCGGCCGACGTGACGCACTCGTCGCTGTGGGGTGGTGATCTGCAGGCGTTCATTCTGCAGGCCGGGCCGCGCGGCTTGTTCAAGCGCACGCAGATGGTGTTCTCGGCCGCCGACCACGTGCTGCCCGGCCTGGGCGACAAGATGCCCGACGGCACCATCCTCGGCGCGCGCGGTGCTTACGGCCTGATGTCGCCGAAATCGGCGTTGAACGACTGGTGGTGGGACCTGTATTCGAAGGCCTACAACGTCTACCCGGTGCAAGCCCCCTACCGCATGGTGCAGTCGCTGCTGGGGCTGAAGCTGGCGGTCGAAAAGGCGATGGCGGCCAACGGCGGCAAGAAGCCCAACGACGAGCAACTGGTGGCTGCGTTGAAGGGACTGGAATGGGATTCTCCGGCCGGCCGAATCCGCATGGCGCTGGGCGACGGCCACCAGGCGATCCAGGACACCGCCATCGGCAAGACGCGCTACGACGCAGCCAAGAAAATGGTCGTTCTCGAAGACATCCAGCGCTTCCCGGCCGACTGCGTGAATCCGCCGGCGAACATGAAATCGGAAGAGTGGATCAAGGCGGGCTTCCCAGGCGCCAAGGGCTGCCCTTGAAGAACCACCCTCACTTGCAGTGCGCGTTCGGGCTTGCAAGCCCGAACCGCTGCGCGGGCTCGCCGCGGGCGGCTCGAAACCCCCGCTTCGCCTCCAACCCTCTCCCGCCAGCGGG
>JANNEI010000566.1:0-6976 GCA_031378565.1 Burkholderiales bacterium | reverse complement strand
GCTGAAAAGATGGCCACGGGTCACTACGCGCGGGTGCGCGAAAGCGGCGGCCGCTTCGAGCTGCTGAAAGGCCTCGACCCGCTGAAGGACCAGAGCTACTTTCTGCACCGCCTGACGCAGGCGCAGTTGAGCAAGACGCTGTTCCCGGTCGGCGAGCTGCCGAAGACCGAGGTGCGCCGCATCGCGGCCGAGATCGGGCTGCCGAATGCGAAAAAAAAGGACAGCACCGGCATCTGCTTCATCGGCGAGCGGCCGTTTCGCGAGTTCCTGAACCGCTACCTCGCCAACACGCCGGGGCCGATCAAGGACGACCGCGGTCGCACGATCGGCGAACACGTGGGCCTGAGCTTCTACACCCTGGGCCAGCGCAAGGGCATCGGCATCGGCGGGCTGAAGCCGGCCGGTGCAGCGCACGGTGGCAACGAACATGCGCCTTGGTTCGTGGCGCGCAAGGACATGGGCGACAACACCTTGTACGCGGTGCAGGGGCACGGTCACCCGTGGCTGTTCTCCGACCAGCTGAGCGCCGACGACACCAGCTGGGTCGCAGGCCATGCGCCGGCACCCGGCGCGTTCGCCGCGAAGTCCCGCTACCGCCAGCAGGACGCGAGTTGCGCGTTTCTTGCCGCGGGAAACAGCGCCTTCGAGTTGCGCTTCGACCAGCCGCAGTGGGCCGTCACGCCGGGTCAATCGGCGGTGGTGTATGACGGCGAGGTGTGCCTTGGGGGCGGGGTCATCACGACCTCAGCGTGACCTCGCGAGGTCCATCGTCCAGTAGCTGTTGTAGCTGGTGGCGGCGCTGCCGGCCACGCAAACCAGCCCGACTTCGTTGAAGGCGGGGTTCATCAGGTTGGCGCAGTGGCCGTCGCTGCCCATCCAGCCGGTCATCACGGCATCGACGCCCGGGTAGCCCGCGGCAATGTTCTCGCCGAGGTTGCTCCACGCGTAGCCGGTGGCGTTGACGCGGTCGCTCAACGAGCTGCCGTTGGAGCCAGTGTGTGAGAAGAAATTCTTTGCCGCCATGTCCTGCGAGTGGGCCTCGCTTGCCTGCGTCAACGGTGCACTCCACCTCAGCGCGGCGGCGGAAGCGAACATGCCGCCGCTGCGGCAGTCGGCACCGGCGGCACGCAACTGGTTGATGCGGGCCAGCGCGCTGGCCGCAAAGTCGCTGATGCCACAGGTCGATCCCGCAGCACCGGGCAGCGTGGCCGGCCCGGCGCTGGCCGCGCTGCCGGCCGCATCGCCACCCCCGCCGCAGGCAGCCAGCAACAGCGCAGAAGCAATGGCGGTGACGCGCCATGTGAGTTTGTGATCGGTCATGGCGTCGCAGGCTATCGCGCGGCCCCAGCGGCAGGGGTAAGCACGCGTAAACGCGGGCGGTGGCGGCGTGAACCACTGCGCAGGTCGCTCAAGTGGCTGCGTGAACCGTCGATACACCTTGCGTTGCCCTGCCTTCGCAGCGGCTTGAAGCACGCCCTGTCGCCATGAAACCAACCGTCACCGTTGCCTGCGCCCTCACCCTTCTGGCCTCGACCCTCACCGCCCGCGCGGCGGTGGTCAACTTGAGCGTGACCGACAGCGCGGGCAAGCCGCTGGCGCACGCGGTGGCGGTGCTGGAGCCAGTGGCCGGCAAGCTGCCGGTCAAGCCGATGGCGGGCGTGGAAGTGTCGCAGTCGAAACGCCAGTTCCAGCCGCAGGTCACGGTGGTGACGACCGGCACGCCGGTGACGTTCCCGAACTTCGACACGGTTCGCCACCATGTGTATTCGTTCTCGCCCATCAAGACCTTCGAGCTGAAGCTGTATGCCGGCGTGCCCAACGTGCCGGTGCTGTTCGACAAGCCCGGCGTGGCGGTGCTGGGCTGCAACATCCACGACAACATGGCGGCGTGGATCCTGGTGGTTGACAGCCCGCTGCACGCGCGCAGCAGCGCCGCCGGCAAGGCACGCATCGAGGGTGTGGCCGCGGGCGCGTACCGGCTGCGCGTCTGGCACCCCGGCCTGCCGCTGAATGCCGAAGCGCCGGCCGTGCCGATCAACGTCGGCGCGGTCGATGTCGAACACGCGACCCGCCTGGCCGTCACGCTCAATCCGCTGAGCGTGGAGCCATGACACGCATCCGGCACTGGCTGGCGGGCTCGCTGTCGGCGCGCATCGTGGCCCTGTTCCTGGGGCTGCTGCTGGTGGTGCAGGTGGCCAGCTTCACGGCCATCCGCGCCAGCCTGTCCGACCACGCGCATAGCACGCTGCCCGACAAGCTGATGGTCGGCGACCGGGTGCTGCAGCGGTTGCTCGACCAGCGCGCGCAAAAGCTGACCGAAGGCGCACGCCTGCTGGCTGCCGACTACGGGTTTCGGGCCGCCCTCACGTCCGACGACGCGGACACCATCGCGTCCGTGCTGGCCAACCACGGCGCACGCATCGGTGCCACCGAAGCGGCCTTGCTGGGCACCGACTTTCAGCTGCGTGCCAGCACCTCCGACAACCCGCGCGAGCTGCAACCGCTGGTCCAGCTGCTGGCCGAAAAGGCCGCCGCGTCGGGCCAAGCCAGCGCGGTGACGCTGCTGGCCGGGCGGCCTTTCGAGGCGGTGCTGGTGCCGGTGAAGGCACCGGTCACGGTGGCCTGGATCATGATGGCGCTGCCACTCGACCAACAGTTGGCCGGCGAGATGCAAAGCCTCGCCGCGCTGAACCTGACCCTGCTGGTGCGCGCCGATTCGCGTCAGCCCTGGACCAAGAGCCTGAGCAGCCTGCCGACCGAGGCAGCGGCGAGCCTGGCCGCGCGCGACTGGACGCCGGCCGCCATGTCGGCACCGATGGCCTCGGCGCTGGTGCAGGGTGAAGAACTGGGTGTGCGCGCGACCTGGCTCAGCCGCAGTGCCACGGTTGCCGACGGCCCCGCCGTGCTGGCGCTGGTGTCGCTGTCGGTCGACGAGGCCGTGCGCCTGCCGCTCGATCTGCAATTGGGCCTGCTGGCCATCACGGTGCTGGGCCTGCTGGCGTTCGGCGTGGGCAGCGCCTTGACTGCGCGCCGCGTGACCACACCGCTGCGCCAACTGGCGGCGGCGGCCGAGCGACTGGGCGCGGGCGACTACGCCACACCGATTCGCGGCCTGACACGGCACGACGAGATCGGCCACCTGTCGCAGGCGTTCGAGCGCATGCGCGTGAGCGTGGCCAGCCAGCAGGAAGAAATTTTGAAGCTGGCCTACTGGGACAGCCTGACCGGCCTGCCCAACCGCACGCAGTTCCGCGACGCGGTGCGCGACGCGATCGCGCAAGCTGCGGCCACACCGCAAACAGATCCCGCCACCGACCGTTCGGTGGCGGTCATCATGCTCGACCTCGACCGGTTCAAGCACGTCAACGACGTGCTCGGCTACCGTTTCGGCGACCTGCTGCTGAGCGCCGTGGCCGAGCGGCTGAGCCAGCAGTCGGTGCGTGGCGGCGACCTGGTGGCGCGCCTCGGTGGCGACGAATTTGCTCTGCTGCTGCCGTTGGCCGACGCGGCACAGGCCCAGCAGCTGGCACAGCGCATCGAGCAAAGCTTCGACGCGCCGCTGACACTGGAAGAACACAAGGTGGACATGGGCGCGGGCATCGGCATTGCGTGCTGGCCGGCGCATGCGAACGATGCCGACGTGCTGCTCAGCCGCGCCGAAGTGGCGATGTACAGCGCCAAGCGGCGCACCAGCGGCCCGCTGATGTACGACCCGTCGATCGACGCCGCCAGCGCGCAGACGCTGTCGCTGCTGACCGAACTGCGCCAGGCGCTGGGCCAGGACGAACTGCGCCTGTTCCTGCAGCCCAAGCTGGCGCTCGACACCGCCATCGTGGTGGGGGCCGAAGCGCTGGTGCGCTGGCAGCACCCGACGCGTGGCCTGGTGCCGCCGATGCAGTTCATTCCGTTTGCCGAGCAGACCGGCTTCATCCGCCTGCTGACGATCTGGATCTTCGAAGAGGCCGCGCGCCACTGGCAGATGCTGCACGACCAGGGCGTTCGGCTGACGTTGTCGGTGAACCTGTCCACGCGCGACTTGCTCGACCAGGACTTGCCGAAAAAGTTCGACGCGCTGCTGGTCAAGCACCGCGTGCCGGCCGAGGCGTTCTGCCTGGAAATCACCGAGAGCGCGATCATGGACGACCCGCAGCGCGCGCTGAACACACTCAACGGCCTGAGCGCGCTGGGCTTCAAGCTGTCGATCGACGACTTCGGCACCGGCTATTCGTCGCTGGCCTACCTGAAACGGCTGCCGGTGGACGAACTGAAGATCGACCAGTCGTTCGTGCGCAGCATGGAAACCGATCCCGACGACGCGAAGATCGTGCGGTCCACCATCGACCTGGCGCACAACCTGGGCCTCAGCGTCGTGGCCGAAGGCGTCGAGAACGCCGTGGTCTGGGACATGCTGCGCGAGCTGAACTGCGACCAGGCGCAGGGCTACCACATGGGCAAGCCGATGCCGGCGGTCGACTTCACGAAATGGTCGGCAGCGTGGCTGGCCAGGCAGCGGCCGAAAGGGCAGGAGAACGCGCTGGTGCTGCACTGACTTCACGGCGGCGCGCAAGCCGCTACGATGCGAAGTCAGGGTCGGCTTGGCGGCAGACGTGACGGCAGATGCGCCGGCGCTGCGCGACCGCCAGAGTGCCCGAGGAGCCCCGCATGCTGCAACTTAGACCCAACTGCGAATGCTGCGACCGCGACCTGCCGAACGAATCGACCGAGGCGCGCATTTGCACCTTCGAGTGCACCTTTTGCAGCAGCTGCGTCGAAACCCGGCTGGGCGGCGTCTGCCCGAATTGCGGCGGTGAGTTTGCGGTGCGCCCGCGCCGCCCGGCGGGCAAGCTGGCCGCCTACCCGGCCTCGACAACGCGCGTGTTCAAACCTGCCGGATGTGCGGCTCGCTGACCCTCACCCACCTTCGACGAAGAGCGCCATGACTCCCACCCAAAGCGACAAGGCCACGCACTTTCGCGCGCTGCACGCCGGCCCGCGCGCCTTCGTGATCGCCAACCCGTGGGACGCCGGCTCGGCGCGTGCACTGGCCGGCCTGGGCTTTGCAGCATTGGCCACGTCCAGCGCCGCATCGGCCGGCGTGCTGGGCCGGCGCGACGGCCAGTTGACGCGCGACGAGGCGCTGGCGCATGCGCGCGCCATCGTGGCGGCCACCGACCTGCCGGTGTCGGCGGACCTTGAAAACGGCTTCGGCGACGCGCCAGAGATCGTCGCTGAAACCATCCGACTCGCCGCCGAGGCGGGGTTGGTCGGCGGCTCGATCGAAGACGCCACCGGCAAGCCCGGGCAGCCGCTGTACGACTTCAGTCACGCAGTCGAGCGGGTGGCGGCGGCAGCCCAGGCGGCACGCGCGCTGCCGTTCGCCTTCACGCTGACCGCGCGGGCTGAAAACTTCCTGCGCGGCAACCCCGATCTCGACGACACGATCCGCCGCTTGCAGGCCTTCGAGCAAGCCGGTGCCGACGTGCTGTTCGCGCCGGCCTTGCCCGACCTGGCGGCAGTTCGCGCGGTGTGCGGCGCGTTGACCAAGCCGGTCAACTTCATGGTCGGCATGAAGGGCAAATCGTTCAGCGTCGCCGAGCTGGAAGCGGCCGGCGTGCGCCGCATCAGCCTGGCCACCTCGCTGTACCGCGCTGCGATGAAGGGGCTGCTCGATGCGGCACACGAAGTGCGCGAGCACGGCAGCTTCGGCTACGTCGAGCGGCTCTGAGCGGCGTTGATAGCGAGAACACGCGCCATGTCCGAGTACACCGCCACCATCCACTGGCAGCGCGACGCGCAGGCCTTCACGGACAAGCGCTACAGCCGCCGCCATGAATGGCGCTTCGACGGTGGTGCGGTGGTGGCCGGATCGTCGTCGCCGCATTCGGTGCGGGTCCCGTACTCGGACCCTGCCGCGGTCGACCCCGAGGAAGCCTTCGTTGCGTCGCTGTCGAGCTGCCACATGCTGTGGTTCCTCGACATCGCCTGCCGCGCCGGCTGGCGGGTCGACGACTACCTCGACGATGCAGTCGGCGTGATGGCGCACAACGCGCAAGGCCAGTTGGCGATGACGCTGGTGACGCTGCGGCCTGCGGTGCGCTTCTCGGGTGACAAACGCCCCGACGCCGCCGAGCTGGCGCGGCTGCACCACCAGGCACACGCCGATTGCTTCATCGCCAACTCGGTGAAGACGGCGGTGCGCTGCGAACCTGTCGAACCCACTGCCTGAGCCTGCCGATGTACCTGCCCGAACACTTCGAAGAATCGCGCCCCGACGTGCTGCACGAACTGCTGCGCAGCCACCCGCTGGGCCTGCTGATCACCCAAGACAGCGCGCAAGACGCCGTCGGCCTGCAGGCCGACGCGATCCCGTTCATGCTGGACGCCGAACGGGGTGAATTCGGCACCCTGGTCGCCCACGTGGCGCGTGCCAACCCGCTGTGGCGCGAGGCGCGCACCGACGTGGAATCGCTGGTGGTGTTCCAGGGTGCGCAGGCCTACATCTCGCCGGCCTGGTACGCCACCAAGCAAGAGACCGGCAAGGTGGTGCCGACCTGGAACTACGTGATGGTGCAGGCGCGCGGGCGGCTGCGCGTGATCGACGACGCAGCCTGGCTGCATTCCCTGGTGACGCGGCTGACCGACCACCACGAAGCCGCGCGATCCGACGCGCCGCGCACGCCGTGGAAAGTGACCGACGCGCCCGACGACTACATCGCCGCCATGCAGCGCGCCATCGTCGGCATCGAGATCGAGCTGACCGCGCTGACCGGCAAGTGGAAGGTGAGCCAGAACCGCAGCGCGGCCGACCGCGCCGGCGTGGCGGGCGGACTGGGCGCGCATGCGATGGCGGCGCTGGTCGACCCGAAAGGCCCGCTCGTTTGAAGCGCTTGAGGCGCTTGGGAAGCATCGCCTGGCTTGCGGGCCAGCTGTTGATCAGCGCGGCCGCAGTGGCCGCGCCGCCGGTCGAAAACACGTT
>JANNEI010000403.1:0-1733 GCA_031378565.1 Burkholderiales bacterium | reverse complement strand
TGCCGCCAGAACAGCGACGTAACACGATCAGGCCGGCGCTGCCGTCGGGCTGAGAACAGCGGCCCGTTCCCATGCCCGGGGATCGCGGGCCTTGTTTCCTTCACGGGTACGTGAACGAGGCCCGCTTGACGAACTGACCGGCGTTCCGTTCACGCCGCTTCGCTTCGTTCGCTGCACGCCGGCCAGATCGTCACCCCGGTCACCCGCCATGCCCGATGCCGGGCCGCTGCAAGTCATGGGTAGGTCCGCATCGGCTCGTCTGCCACATGCGCAGCTTGGTTGACCATCGGCGTTCGCCGGCCAGGTTGATGGGCGCAGGCTGGCAAGATTGCCTTGTCGCGAAGAACCAGAGGTGCCCGCAGCAATGAACATCGCCAACCTGCAAGCCACGCTTCGCCACTTCGCGGCCGAGCGCGAGTGGCAGCCGTTCCACACGCCGAAGAACCTGGCGACAGCCCTGATGGTGGAGGCTGCGGAGCTGGCGGAGGTTTTCCAGTGGATGACGCCGGAAGAGTCGCGCGAGGCACACCTGGATGCGGTGTCGAAGCAGCGCATCGGCGAGGAGATCGCCGATGTATTGCTCTACCTGCTTCAGGTGGCGGACCACACGCAAGTCAATGTGGAGCAAGCAGTCAAGGACAAGCTGGTGCGCAATGCGCAGAAGTACCCGACGAAGCGGGTGGTGGCGGTGGTCGAGCCCGCCGAGTCGCAGTTGCCCGACACGCACATCCTGTTGGACTACGAGAACGTGCAGCCGACCGAGGCCGAGCTGCGCGCGATGGTGCCGGAGGCCACCCGGGTCTGGGTCTTCCATGGGCCGCATCAGAAACAGGTCGAGCAGCGCTTTGCGTCGTTCGGCACCGGCATGACGACGGTGCCGATCAGCAAGACAGGCAAGAACGCGCTGGACTTTCACCTGTCGTTCTACATGGGCTACATCGCCTCGCGCAACCAGCAGGCGAAGTTCGTCGTGGTGGCGAACGACAAGGGCTACGAGCCGATGCTGGAGCACGCCAAGGTGCTGGGGTTTGCCGTGCGCCAGCATGGCCACGCGCGGTCGGCTGAGCAGGTGGTTCAGAAGGTCGTCGCGAATGTGGCTCCGCGGCCAGCGGTGCCCGCTGCCAAGAAGGCTGCTGCGAAGAAGGCGCCTGCCAAGAAAGCTGTTTCCAAGCCCATCGCCAAAGCACCCGTCGCGAAGAAGGTCGCGGCGAAGAAGACTTCGCCGAAGAAGGCGGCTGCCAAGAAAGTGCAGCCAGCAGCAGCGAAGAAGACCGCGAAGGCGAGCACACCAGCGAAGGTTGCAAAGCCATTGCCGGTGACCGCAAATGCGCAGGCCAGCAACGCGTCGGCGGGGTCTTCGGCCATGTTGCAGAAGATGACCGACAGTCTGCGCAAGATGGGTGACAAGCGGCCCGGCAAGCAGGCATCGCTACGACGCGCGCTCAAGCCCTTGCTGGGTGCGGCGGCATCGGATGAGTCGATCGAGGTCGCGTTGCGCAATCTGATGGCCCGGTCGGTGGTAGCCATCGGGGCTTCGGGCGTCGTGACATATCCGCAGTTCGGGATGGTCGTCGTGGTCAGCCCGGCCATGGGGTGACAACGACTGTGCATTGACAAGGTCACTGAGACCAAGGGTGCCAGCGTTGCGTGCAGGTGGCGTGGCTGCGCCGCATCTTGACTCGGTGTCGGCGGTTGATCGTGTTTGGTCGATTCCTTTGGGCGTGTCCCCGCTG
>JANNEI010000362.1:0-2791 GCA_031378565.1 Burkholderiales bacterium | reverse complement strand
CACGGGCCGCCGATGCAGCGCCCGCCGAGCGGCTCGTAAGCGGCACCGTGGATCGAGCACATGATGAATTCCTTGCTGCTGTCCAGAAACTCGCCGGGTTGCCAGTCCATCTCGGTGGGCACATGCAGGCAGCGGTTCAGGTAGGCGACCACCTGGCCGTCGAAGCGCAGCGCAAAGCCGCGCGCCGGCTGGCGAAACTGCAGCACGTCGAAGACGAAAGCCACACCGCGCTCGACCAGTTCGCCAGACGCGCACAGGGGCTGCGGCGTCAGCACCTTGTTGCTAAGCATGCTGCGCCAGCCAGGCGTTCAAATCCGCCACCGAGTGGGCGACGTGCAGCGGCTCGAACACCGCGAATGACGCATGCTCGTGCGCGCCGTAGCTGACGCCCAGGCTGGCGGTGCCCGCGTTGACGGCGAGCTGCAGGTCGTGCGTGGTGTCGCCGATCATCAGCGTGCGCTCGGGCGCCACGCCCAGCTCGGCCATAAGTTCCAGCAGCATCTGCGGATGCGGCTTGGATGTGGTCTCGTCGGCGGTGCGGGTGGCGTCGAAGACGCCGCGCAGTTGCACCGTGTTCAGTGCCTCGTCCAGCCCGCTGCGCGACTTGCCGGTCGCCACGCCCAGCCAGTGGTGACGCGCCTTCAGCGCCTTCAGCATCGGCAGCGTGCCGTCGAAAAGGCTGAGTTCGTGCTGGCGCGCCGTGTAGTGGTGGCGGTAGCGTTGGCCCAGTTCCGGATAGCGGTCGCGCGCCAGACCGGGCGCGGCATGCTGCAAGGCTTCGACCAGGCCCATGCCGATCACGTAGCTGGCATCGCGGTCGCTCGGCACCGCCACGCCCAGGTCGGCGCAGGCGGCCTGGATGCAGCGGGTGATGAGCGCCGTGGAATCGAACAGGGTGCCGTCCCAGTCGAAGGCGATCAGGTCGAATTGGCGTGGGCGGGTCATGGCGTCAAAGGAATCGAAGTCAGTGCGGCGATCAGGGCTGTGCATTCTGGCGGCAGCGGCGTTTCCAGTTCGATGACCTCGCCGCTGGCGGGGTGCTCGAAACGCAGGCGACGGGCGTGCAGGAACATGCGGCCGAATTTGTGGCCCGGCACCGCGTCGCCCTTGGCCAGCACCTTGTTGGCGGCGAAGTCACCGTACTTTTCGTCGCCGGCAATCGGGTGGCCTTCGTGCAGCAGGTGAACCCGAATCTGATGCGTGCGGCCCGTCTTGATGGTCACGTCCAGCAGGGTGAAGGCCGCAAACTCGCGGGCGATCTTCACGAGCGTGATCGAGCGCCGGCCATCGTCGTTGTGTTCGTCGACGGCGCGCACCCGGCGCTCGCCCTCGGCCGTCAAGAACTTGTGCAGCGGCACGTCGATGACCTTCTTGCCGACTGGCCAGGTGCCCAGCACCAGCGCCGAATAGGTCTTGCCGGTTTCACGCTGGCGGAACTGCTCCTGCAACGCCAGCAAGGCAGATCGCTTCTTGGCGACCAGCAACAAGCCCGAGGTTTCCTTGTCCAGCCGGTGCACCAGCTCCAGGAACTTCGCGGTCGGCCGCGCCTGACGCAGCTGTTCGATCACGCCGAAGCTGACGCCACTGCCGCCGTGCACCGCCACGCCGGCGGGCTTGTCGATCGCCAGCAGGTGCTCGTCCTCGAACACCACCGGAAACTCGCGCGGCGGTGCCGGCGAATCTTCGCTGCGGTCGGCTGCGTTTGCCGACGTTCGCACCGGCGGCACGCGGATTTCGTCGCCCAGCGCCAGCCGCGTGTCGGCGCTGGCGCGGCCCTTATTGACACGAACCTCGCCGGAGCGGATCACGCGGTAGACATGCGTCTTGGGCACGCCCTTCAGCAGCTTGATCAGGAAGTTGTCGAGGCGCTGGCCGTCGGACCCTTCATCGACCGTGACGCGGGCCACGGAGGGCGGCGGCGGGCTGGCGTCGGGGCGCTGCGGCGGAGCCGCCGCAGCACTTTTGCCCCCTATAATCCGTTGCACCACGTTTGCGCTGTAAGTGTTTGATTTTCTTGAGTTTAATCGGGTCGATCCCGAGCTAACAGCGCAGCAAAGGTGGCGGTCAGCGTGTAAACGCCGGCCACAAAGGTGATGCAACGCACCCTGCGTGCGGCGGGCCCCGTCCCATCGTGACCGGGCAGCCCACAAGTGGTGCGGCAGAGCAAACGTAGAACGACCCGCCGGGGCAAGATGCCTCGGATCAACAAAGGTTTTCAGGCTGCAGACAGGTGCCAACGGCAACCCAAGCCGAGGCACCCCGCCTACAGCCCGCGTCCAGTGACCACGCGAATGTTGTCTCCAACCCCACTCCCCTTGCGCACACCGCACATGCCGACCGTTCCGGTCGATGGCATGCGCGTGCACGCGACCGGACACGGCCACCAGACTCCGCCCACCGCAGCCAGCGCGCCCTCGCCCACCCGGCGACCCGGCGCGCCGCGCAGAACGGGCACCGCTTCCCTCACTGCCACGCACGCGCCAACGCTGCCCCACTGACCGGCAACGGCCAGCAGCAGTCCAGGGCGATTCCTTCCAGGTTCATTCACGTTTCTCGTGCATCGATGGGTCGCCGCTGAGGTCAGCGGCGGCATGTTGAACCCGCTGTCACCAACGAGGTGGCGGCAAAGGAGTGCACATGAAACGCATGTTGATCAACGCGACGCAGCCCGAAGAGCGTCGCCTCGCCATCGTCGATGGCCAGAAACTGCTCGACTTCGAAACCGAGATCGAAGGGCGCGAACAGCGCAAGGGCAACATCTACAAGGCCGTCGTCACGCGCGTCGAGCCGT
>JANNEI010000275.1:0-6509 GCA_031378565.1 Burkholderiales bacterium | reverse complement strand
CCATCACCGGCTTCACCAAGGCGGTGGCCGAGAGCGAGCTGGCCGCGTTGGCGCGTGCCCACGGCCTGCCGCTGGTCAACGATCTCGGCAGCGGCACCCTGGTCGATTTGTCGGCCCACGGGTTGCCGAAAGAGCCCACCGTGCAGGCCGCGCTGGCCGATGGTTGCGACCTGGTGCTGTTCAGCGGCGACAAGCTGCTGGGCGGTCCGCAGGCCGGGCTGATCGCAGGGCGTGCCGACCTGGTGCGGCGCATCAAGAAAAACCCGCTCAAGCGCGCGCTGCGGGTCGGCAAGCTGACCCTGGCCGCGCTCGAAGCGGTGCTGCGCCTGTACCGCCACCCAGAGCGGCTGCCACAGCGGCTGACCACGTTGCGGTTGTTGACACGGCCGCAGTCCGAGATCGCATCCGTGGCCACCCGATTGCTGCCGCACGTAAGCCACGCCGTCGGCACCGCCTATGCGGTACGAACGGTCGCGTTGCGCAGCCAGATCGGCAGCGGTGCGCGCCCGGCCGATCTGTTGCCCAGCGCCGGCCTGGCCATCACCGCGGCCAGTGGTGGGCGCGGCAGCGGTGCCGCCCTGAAGCGCCTGGAGTCAGCCTGGCGCAGCCTGCCCATTCCCGTGCTCGGCCATGTGCGCGACGGCGCGCTGTGCCTCGATTTGCGTTGCCTTGAAGACGAAGCCGGCTTCCTTGCGCAATTGCCTCGCCTGGCGTCGACGTTGACGCTCGCCCCCCCTTCTTCCCGATGACCACCATGACCGCCTTTCTGTTGCGCTGGCTCGCGCTTTTGCTGCTGCTCATCAACGCCACGCTCGCGCTGGCCGCCACCGGCGTGGAGTTCTTGCCGCCGGAGCAGGCTTTCCGCTTCAGCGCGCGCGCGCTCGACGCGCGCCATGTCGAGGTCGCTTTCGACGTGGCCGAGGGCTACTACATGTACCGCGAGCAGTTCGCGTTCGCCGCCGACGGCGCGGGCGTTCGCCTCGGGCCCGCACGCGTTCCGCCCGGCAAGGTCAAGTTCGACGAAACCTTCGGCAAACAGGTCGAGACCTATCGCGGGCGCGTCGTGATCGCGGTGCCGGTTGAAGCCGCGCCGGCAGGCTTCACCCTCAGCGTGACGAGCCAGGGCTGCGCCGACGCGGGCTTGTGCTATCCGCCGATGCAGAGCGCGGCGCGCGTGCAACTCGCGGGCTTCGGCGGTGATGGCCGCGTCAGCGTGCAGGCCGACGCCGGTGCGGACACCACGCCGGTGGCAGCGTCCACAGCGGTGCCCGGCGCTGCCGCCAGCAACGATTCAGGCATCGAAGGGGCGCTGCGCAGCGGCCGGCTGTGGGTGGTGATGGGCGTCTTCTTCGTCGCCGGGCTGCTGTTGTCGTTCACGCCTTGCGTGCTGCCGATGCTGCCGATCCTGTCGTCGATCATCGTCGGGCAGACAGGTGCGGCCACCTCCCGCTCGCGCGGCCTCAGCCTGGCCCTGTCCTATTCGCTGGGCATGGCGCTGGTCTACACCGCCCTCGGTGTGGCGGCGGGGCTGGCCGGCGAGGGCCTGGCCGCAGCCTTGCAGAACCCGTGGGTGCTGAGCGGCTTCGCGTTGCTGCTCGGCCTGTTGGCGCTGTCGATGTTCGGCTTCTATGAATTGCAGTTGCCGGCCTTTCTGCGCGACCGCCTGGACGCCCGCGCCAGCCGCATCCAGGGCGGGCGCTGGGCCGGTGTGTTCGCGATGGGTGGGCTGTCGGCGCTGATCGTCAGCCCGTGCGTGGCCGCGCCGCTGGCCGGCGCGCTCGTCTACATCAGCCAGACCCGCGATGTGGTGCTGGGGGGCAGCGCGCTGTTTTCTCTGGCCGCCGGCATGAGCGTGCCGCTGCTGCTGGTGGGCGCATCGGCCGGTGCCCTGCTGCCGCGCGCAGGCGCGTGGATGGAGTCCGTCAAGCGCTTCTTCGGCGTGCTGCTGCTGGGCGCGGCCTGGTGGATCCTGAGCCCGGAGCTGCCAGGCCCGGTCGCGGTGGCGGGCTGGGGCGTGTTGCTGCTGGTCGCGGCCTGCCTGCTCGGGGCCTTCGACCGCCTGGTGGACGCAGCGGGTGCCGGTGCCCGCCTGGGCAAGGCGCTCGGCGTGGCGCTGGTGGTGCTGGGTGCAGCGCAGATCGTCGGCGCGGCGGCGGGCTCGTCCGACGCGCTGCAGCCGCTGCTTCGCTTCGCGCAGAAGGCGCCTGCAGCCGGCACCGATGTGGCAACAGGGATCGCCGCCGCGGGCGAGGCACCGCACTTCCGGCGGGTGAGTGATGTGGCCGAGCTGGACGCCGCGGTGCGCAGCGCAGGACGGCCGGTGATGCTCGACTTCTATGCCGACTGGTGCGTCAGTTGCAAGGAGATGGAGCGGTTCACCTTCAACGACCCGCGGGTGCGCGCACGGCTCGACAAGGCGCTGCTGCTGCAGGTCGATGTCACGCGCAACACGGCGGCCGACCGTGAGCTGCTGAAGCGCTTCAACCTGTTCGGTCCACCGGGCATGCTTTTCTTCGATGCGCAAGGCCGCGAGCTGGCGTCACAGCGCGTCATCGGGTATCAGGATGCGGCGCAGTTCCTGGGCAGTTTGAGCAGCGCCGGCCTGTGAGTGCGATGCCGGCGCCGGTCGCCACGCAGCGTGCCTGCTAGCGATCGGTGTCGTCCCCCACCGCCTTTGCCATTTCCTGGGCCAGGCTCTGGAGCTGGGCGCGCAAGGCCACAAAAGTGGCAGTTTCGAGACGCGTCTGGCAAGCGATGCCCTGCTGGATGCGGGCCACTGGATCGTGCAGCGCACGCCCCGCGCCCGTGAGCTGAATTCGCAGGTTTCGCTTGTCGGCTGGATCGCGTGCGCCGCTGACGAGCCCGCTGGCGACAAGCCGTTTCACCAGCGGCGTGATCGTGCTGGAATCCAGATCCAGCCGCTCGGCCAGGCTCTTGATGGTCTGCTCGCCGTGCTGCCACAGCACCAGCATGGCGAGGTACTGTGAGTAGGTCAGCCCCAGTTCGGCCAGCGGCGCGCGGTAGGCGCGAGTGATGGAATGGGTGGCGGCGTACAGCGCGAAACAAAGCTGATCGTCGAGCCGCAACGAGCCGCTGGGTTGACCTGGCACGGTGTCTGTCGACAAAGAGTGGGACTTCATTTCCCGATTGTCGCCGCTGTGCTGCGCCGCATCATCTGAGCGCCGCCGCCGCCAGGCTTTCAGGCGTCGTGGGCAGAAACTTCCCGAGGTGTGCAGCGCTGACGAGACCGCCGCGATCGAGCGCAGCGACGAAGGGCATCTCGGCGCGCAGGTTGCCCATCCTGCGCGACACCTCGATCCCTTCACTGCCACCCACGAACACCGGGAAATCGATCTGGTTGTCGCGGACGAAGTGCTCGATTCGGTCGGACTGGTCGACCCCGATGCCCACGACTTCCAGGCCGCTGCTGCGGTACTTGTTCCGCAGCGCGGCCAGGGCTTTGGCCTCGTCGCGGCATTCGACACACCAGGTGGCCCAGAAGTACACGACGACCGGTTTGCCTTCGAACGGCCGCAACGGAACCGCGGTGCTGCTGAACTGTTTGAACGACGCGGCGAACAATGCGTCGCCCTTGGCCTTCAGGTAGGCCGGGGTCGGTTGCGCTGGCAGATTGACGGGTGCGGGCGCAAACACAAACCAGGTCGCGGGGATCGCAATCAACGCGAGCAGGATCGACAAGGCTCTCATGGCCGAGTGTGCTGCGCCGGCACTGCCCCGGGCTGGTTCGCGCGTTCTTGCCAGGCCCGGTAATCGAACGACCATGCGCTCTTGATGAACGACATGACGGCAACGATGTCTTCGCGGCTCAGTTGCGAAGCAAAGGCCGGCATGTTGCCCCGGTAATCCGGCGGCCGGTCAACGCCTGCAACCAGGCCTTGCTGCACCACGTGGATCAGGTAGGCGTCGGAGTGGTGCCAGGTGTGGCCTGACTCGTCGTGCGGTGGCGCGGGCAAGCGACCGTCCGGCCCGGGGCGTTGCCAGTCGGCCTGGCCTTGCAGATTGGGGCCGTGGCAGGTGGCACAGTGATCGACGTAGACCTTCTTTCCGAGTTCAACCAGTGCCGGGTTGTCGGCGTCGATGCGATCTGCAGCGGGTGCCCGCAGCACGGCGAACACCAGCAGCCCCACGAGGTACGCACCCAGTGCGGCCGACAGGTAAAGCTCGTACTTCCTCGCCACATGCCACTCCGTGAAAACCGGTGCCACTGTAACGCCGGCCGCGCGTTTGTGGCACGGCCAATCTTGAAGCGGCCCGGGGTTCCCCCATGTTCAGCCACGGGGTAGCATGCAACCCGCTGACCTTTGGAGGACACCACATGATTCGCAAATTCTGGCTCGCCGCTTTCGCACTCGCCGCCACGCTCGGTTTGAGTGGCTGCGGCTACAACGACTTTCAAAAACTCGACGAGCAAGTCAAGGCGAGTTGGTCGGAGGTGCTGAACCAGTACCAGCGGCGGGCGGACCTGATTCCCAACATCGTCGCCACGGTGAAGGGCGAGGCCAATTTCGAGCAGGAGACGCTGACCAAGGTGATCGAGGCGCGTTCGCGCGCCACCAGCATCCAGGCCACGCCGGAACTCATCAACAACCCCGAGGCGTTCCAGAAGTTCCAGGCCGCGCAGGGTGAGCTCACAGGTGCGCTGAGCCGGCTGATGGTGGTGGCCGAGCAATACCCGAATCTGAAAGCCAATGCGGGCTTCCAGGACCTGCGGGTGCAGCTCGAAGGCACCGAGAACCGGGTCACGGTGGCGCGCAACCGCTACATCAAGGAAGTGGCCGCGTACAACGTGCTGACGCGCAGCTTTCCGAGCAACCTGACAGCGATGATCTTCAGTTATGCGGTGAAGCCGAGCTTCACGGTGCAGAACGAGGCGCAGATCTCCACGCCGCCTGCGGTGAGCTTCGACAAGCCCGCATCGAAGTGATGGGCTGCGTCTGCGGCTGCGTCTGATGAACCGCCGCTTGTCGCGCTGGCTCGCACTGTGCGTCTTGGCGCTGCCGGGCATCGGTGCGTCGGTGCACGCGCAGGACGTGTTGCCGATACCGCCCGCCACGGCGCAGGTGATCGACCAGACCGGCACGCTCAGTGAAGCGCAAAGCGCGGCGCTGGCTGGCAAGCTGGCGGCGCTGGAGCAACAGACCGGCACGCAGATGGTCGTGTTGCTGGTGCCGACAACAGCACCCGAAGACATCGCCTCCTACGCGCAGCGGGTGGCCGACCAGTGGAAGATCGGCCGCCGCGATGTGGGCGACGGGCTGGTGATCGTCGTCGCCAAGGCCGACCGCCGCGTGCGCATCGAAGTGGCGAAGACGCTGGAAGGTGCGATTCCCGATCTGGCGGCCAAACGCATCATCAGCGAGCAACTCAGCCCGGCCTTCAAGGCGGGCGATTACGCGGGCGGCTTGAATGCGGCTGTCGACAAGCTGTCGGCGCACATCAAGGGCGAGGCCTTGCCCGAGCCGAAGGCGCGTGGTTCAGGTGCGGGTGCCTCGGGTGTGCAGTGGGAAGAACTGGCGATGTTCTTCTTCATCGGCGTGCCCTTGCTGGGTGCCGTGCTGACCGGCATGTTCGGCCGCAAGCTCGGCTCGCTGGTCACCGGTGGCGCGGCGGGCGGCATCGGCTGGTGGCTCACCACCAGTGCCGTGCTGGCGGGCGTTGCCGGCGTCGTGGCGGTGGTGCTGGTGGGCATCCTGGGCATCGGCGCGGCACGCAGCGCGGCCGGCCTGGGTTCGCGACGCGGCGGCGGGGTGATTCCTCCGGTCATCTGGGGCGGCGGAGGCGGCGGTTGGGGTGGTGGAGGCGGCGGTGGCGGTGGCGGTTTCAGCTCGGGTGGCGGCGGCGACTTTGGCGGCGGCGGTGCCTCCGGCGATTGGTGATGCACATGCCCAGCCTGAAACGAATCCTCAAGCACCGCTGGCTCGACGAGACCGATGCCCGGCGCGCGCTGGGAGCAGGCGCACTCGACCGCATCGAAGCCCGCGTCAAGGCCAGTGAGCGGCTTCACAGCGGCGAGATACGCGTGTGTGTCGAAGCCGGTCTGCCCTTGTCGTATTTGTGGCGCAACGCCACCGCGCGCGAACGTGCCGTGACCCTGTTCGGCAAGCTGCGCGTGTGGGACACCGATCACAACAACGGTGTGCTGATCTACCTGCTGCTGGCCGAGCGTCAGATCGAGATCGTGGCCGACCGCGGCCTGAACGCGCAGGTGTCGCCGGCTCAATGGGCCGCGTTGCTGCACGGCATGTCGGACGCGTTCAAGGCCGGGCGGTTCGAGGCCGGACTGATCGCTGCGGTCGAAGCCATCGACGCCTTGTTGCTGGCGCACTTCGCGGTATCTGCGGAACTGCTCAACCGCAACGAACTGCCGGACCGCCCGACCCTTCTTTGATCGCCAAGTGGGAAATGAGCGGGCAATGAGCGGGCAATGAAAAACCCGCCGGGCTGACGCCGGGCGGGTTCGGTTCGAGCGTGGCTTTGAGCTCAACGTT
>JANNEI010000265.1:0-3811 GCA_031378565.1 Burkholderiales bacterium | reverse complement strand
CGGCGTGTTCGGCGTGGTGCAGGGCGACAAATTGGCCGTCGACACGCTGCTGACGCACCTCGACGTGAAAGCCATCAGCTTCGTCGGCTCGACGCCCATCGCGCAGTACATCTACGAGACCGGTGCCCACCATGGCAAGCGTGTGCAGGCGCTGGGCGGCGCGAAGAACCACCTGGTGGTGATGCCCGACGCCGACCTGGATCAAACCGTCGATGCGCTCATCGGCGCTGGCTACGGTTCGGCCGGCGAGCGTTGCATGGCGATCAGCGTGGCGGTGGCGGTGGGCGACGTGGCCGACAAGCTGGTCGCGTCGCTGGCCCAGCGCGCCCGCACGCTGAAGATCAAGAACGGCATGGAACTCGACGCCGAAATGGGCCCGGTGATCTCCCGCGACGCACTCAACCGCATCGAAGGCTGCATCGCCAACGGCGTCACCGAAGGTGCCACGCTGGTGGTCGACGGCCGCGGCTGCAAGGTGCCTGGCTTCGAGAACGGCTTCTTCACCGGCGGCAGCCTGTTCGACCACGTGACGCCGACCATGCGCATCTACAAAGAGGAAATCTTCGGCCCCGTGCTGTGCGTGGTGCGGGTGCCCGACTTCGCCGCGGCGGTCGACCTGGTCAACGCGCACGAATTCGGCAACGGCGTGGCCTGCTTCACCAGCGACGGCAACGTGGCGCGCGAATTCGCGCGGCGCCTCCAGGTCGGCATGGTCGGCATCAACGTGCCGATTCCGGTGCCAATGGCCTGGCACGGTTTCGGTGGCTGGAAGAAGAGCCTGTTCGGCGACATGCATGCCTACGGCGAAGAAGGCGTGCGCTTCTACACCCGGCAGAAGTCGGTGATGCAGCGCTGGCCGGCCAGCATCGCGAAAGGCGCGGAGTTCGTGATGCCGACGGCGAAGTAGCCGCGGTGGCGGCGCGGCACCGCCGTCAGGTCAGCGTCGGGCCGCGCTGCGCCGTGCGGCGATCCCCGCCAGCGCCAGTCCAACCAGCATCAGGCCACTGGTCGCGGGCTCGGGGATCGTGTTGACACCGACAAGGATGTTGTCGATGCCCGTGTCCTTGTCTTCGCCCCGGTGCCCCAGCCAATGCACCGAGCCGATGCCCAGCGTGGACGTGATGCCGACAAAGCCCACCGTGCCCGGTGCCTGCGTGAGCACAAAGCTCCCGATCAGGACGTTGAACACATCGAACACGGTGACCACTGGCGCGTCGAATCGGTTGGTCAGGCTGGTGAATCCCACCGCTGTCGGGGCCGATCCGGCGAACGTCATCGTGATGTCTTCGTTGCCACTGACCGTCAGCACGTTCGACGTCACCGGCGCGTCGAAATCGTTGACCGCCGCGACCCCTCCGGGTCGAGCGTTGTAAAGATTCTTGGGGTCGAAGAAGGTCACGCTGCCTTCGGTGTAGGGGTCGCTGATGTGACCTTCGAAGGCGATGGACTCGAACGTGGCTTGCAGCGTCGTGGTGCTGGTGGCCTGAAAGGCAGCCTGGCTGGAAAAGAAAGCAACTTGAGCCTGTGCCGGGGCACCCGCCAGGCATGAGGCGGCGAGCGCGATGGCGGCAAGACGCATGTGTTTGCGCATGAGGTTCTCCTTGTCAAGAAAGGACTCCCAGCTTAGGCGGGCTACCGACCGCCCCGCCATCCCTAGACCGACCGGTCCCTCGCCGATTCGTATGGAATTGAAACTGGAGCGCGGTTCCGGCTCACAGCAACCGAACCCCGGGCAAGCTGCGCATCGCCTTGTCGAAGGTGGCCGTGTACTCGCAAACCGCAGCCGCGTTTTTGAGCGCGATCATCGTGTCGGCAAAATCACTGGGCTGCTCGCTGCAAAGCCCGACCGCGTGCTTGAGCCGCTCGCGGTCTTCGAACGTGAACGCATCACTGTCCAGCAACGACCTGATCGCGGTCAAACACTCGCCAGCCTCGAAGCCGTAAAGACGCCCGAGCACCCGGATCAGCTCGACCAGCACCATGTCGTTGACAAAGAACGCGCCCGCTTCGCCGTCGTGGGCTGCCAGCAAGCGCGAGGCCGCTTTCAATTGAACCGGCTCGTCTGCGGTCAGCAGGCGAACCAGGACATTGGTGTCCAGGCCAATCATGAACGCCGCGTCACTTCGGTCACTTCGACTTGCGTGAACGTTGCTGCCGCGCTGCCGCAGCGTCAGCCACCGCCTGATTCATTTGCCCGAGCGTCATCGCAACCTGGCCCGGGCGTTTCAGCAGCCCGACGATGGACAGCGCAGAACGCTTCAGCGGGCGGACCAGGAACGTGCCGTCGGCGTTGAGCTTGAAGTCGAGCTGGGTCCCTTGCTCGATCTTCAGCTGATCGCGGATGGCCTTCGGCACGGTGACCTGGCCCTTGACGGTAACGGTGGCGAGCATGGCTGATTCCTTACTTTTTCTCCGCAGGACGTTAATTCTATCGACTCTTACAAATGGTGAAAAGTTGCCATCCCGACCGCTCCGCAGGAATTCAGCGGCTCACAACTTCTCCGTCTCGCCCGCCCGCGGCTGCCACTTCATCAGCCGCTTTTCCAGCCGGCCCACCGCCGCGTCGAGCGCGAGGGCGAACACCGTCAGCACCAGGATGCCGGCCATCACGGTGTTGATGTCGAACGCGCCCTCGGCTTGCAGGATCAGGTAGCCGACGCCGCGCGACGAGCCCAGGTACTCGCCCACCACCGCGCCGACGAAGGCCAGGCCCACGCTGGTGTGCAGCGAGCTGAAAACCCAGCTGGTCGCGCTGGGCAGGTACACATGCCGCAGCAGTTGCTTTTGCGATGCGCCCAGCATGCGCGCGTTGGCCAGCACCACCGGGCTGACTTCCTTCACGCCCTGGTAGACGTTGAAGAAGACGATGAAGAACACCAGCGTCACGCCCAGCGCCACCTTGCTGGCGATGCCGAGGCCGAACCAGACCGCGAAGATCGGTGCCAGGATCACGCGCGGCATCGAATTCAGCGCCTTGATGTACGGGTCGGCAATCGCGGCGGCCATCGGGCTCAACGCGAGCCACAGCCCGCAGCCCAGGCCGAGCGCCGTGCCGATGCCGAACGCCAGCAGCGTTTCCACCAGCGTGACCCACAGGTGCTGGTAGATGTCGGCGTTGGTGACGAACCAGGCCCAGATGCGGCTGGCGATTTTCAGCGGCTCGCCGAAGAAGAACGCGGCCTGCTGGTCGTTCTCGAACACGAAGGGCGGGATCAAGCCGGGCTTGGTGATGACGTGCCAGAGCACGAAGATCGCCACCAGCAGTCCGAGTTGCCAGACGCGCAAGTTGCTTTGACGGGGCTTGATGAAGTTCCACATATCGCGTGGGTCGATCAAGCCGTCAGCTGCTGCCGGTAGCCCTTCAACACCTCTTCGCGCAGCACCGACCAGATGGCCTGGTGCAGCTCGACGAAGCGCTTTGTGGATCGCACCTCGGCCACGTCGCGCGGGCGCGGCAGGTCGACCGCGAACTCGCCGATCGGGTGCGAGCCGGGGCCGGCGCTCAGGCACACCACGCGGTCGCTCATCGCGATGGCTTCGTCGAGGTCGTGGGTGATGAACAGCACCGCTTTCTTCTTGGCGGCCCACAGGTCGAGCACCTCGTTTTCCATCAGTTGCCGCGTTTGAATGTCGAGCGCCGAAAACGGCTCGTCCATCAAAATGATGTCGGGGTCGAGCACCAGGGTCTGCGCCAGGCTGACGCGCTTGCGCATGCCGCCTGACAACTGGTGCGGGTAGCGGTCGCCGAAGCCGCCCAGGCCGACACGCCGCAGCCATTCGTCGGCCTGCGCGTTCGCGTCCAGCACTCCGC
>JANNEI010000234.1:0-2988 GCA_031378565.1 Burkholderiales bacterium | reverse complement strand
CAGCAACTCACCCAGCGAGCGCAGGAACTTGGTCGTGCTGTGCAGCCCGATGGGGGCCTGCAGGTAGGGCCGCTCCAGCGCCTCGCACAGCATGCGGCCGAACTCGCGGTACATGCAGATGTTCACGTCGGCCTCGACCAGCCGCGACACATCGGCCAGGTGGCTGCCCAGCGGGAACACCATGTTGATGTCGGCACCGATGCCCTGCACCAGGCGGCGGATCTCGGCGAGATCGCTCGGCGAATTGAAGGTGCCGTAGCTCGGGCCGATGATGTTGACGCGGGGCCTTTCACCGGCGGGCCGGTCTGCAAATGGCTTGCGCGCCGGCACCTTCTTGAGCCCGTACTCGGACCACAACCAGAACATCGCGCGGTTCGCGCACTGCCACTGGTCTTCGTCGATGGTGCGCGGCAGGAAGCGCTGGATGTTGGTGCCCGACGGCGTGACGCCGCCGCCGATCATCTCTGCGATGGAGCCGGTGACCACCACCGACGGCAGGTCGGGGTCGAGCGCGGCGTGCGCGCGGCGCATCGAGCCCTCGGTGCCTTCGCGGCCGAGTTGTTCTTCGGCCAGGCCGGTGACGACAATGGGCAGCTCGTGCGGGGGCAGCGCATCGGTGTAGTGCAGCACCGAGGTCACAGGCAGGTTCTCGCAACCCACCGGGCCGTCGATCACCACCTGCAGGCCCTTGATCGCGGTAAACACATACACCGCACCCCAGTAGCCGCCCGCGCGATCGTGGTCGAGCACTAGCATGGGTGCTTCCAAGCGGACACCGCAGAGCCGGCTTTGCCGGGCCGCTGGTGGCGCCCCCTTGAGGGGGAGGCGCCGAAGGCGCTTCGGGGGTGGGTCACATCATCTCCTCGGCCTTGCGCTTCTTCGCCGCCTTGGCCGCGAGGCGGCGCTGGTCTGCCTTGAACTCAGGGCGGTCCTGCGGCACGCCGTGCGACGGCTCCCAGACGCCGGCCGTGTGCGCGCTGCCGGTGCTGCCGAAAAAGTCTTTCATCTGCTCGAAGCGGGCCTTGTTGTCGATGGCGGCATTGATCACCGTCGCCAGCGAGCCTGCGCCGGCCGGCCCCATCAGCGGACGCGCCGAAATCAGGTTGGTGAAGTAGAGCGCCGGTGTGCACTGTTCCTTGGCGGCCTGCACGACCGGCGTGGTGCCGATGGCGAGGTCCGGCTTCCACTCCTGCATGGCGGCCAGGTCTTGTTCGAGCGAGGCGCGAAACTGCACATGCACACCCTTGGCTTCGAGCCACTGTCGGTCGGCATCGCTCCACACGGTGCGCGGGCAGGCGGTGCCCACATAGCGCAGATCGGCACCGCTTTCGACCAGCAGGCGGCCGACCAGCAGTTCGGAGCCTTCGTAGCCGCTGAGCGTGATGCGGCCGGTGATCGGCATCTTCGCGAGTGCCCCCTTGATCGCGGGCAGCATGCGGTTCTTCACCGCGTCGATCTTGTCTTGCGCGACATTCGTCGCATTGCCGATGGCCTGCAGCCACGCTTCGGTGCCGTCATGGCCGACCGGTGCCGAGCCGACAATGGCGCGGCCGGCGGCGTCGAACTCGCGCACGCTGGCGGTGTAGAACGGGTGGATGGCGGCGACCGCCGCGCAGTCGAGCGCCGCATACAACTCGCGCCATTCGCGCGTCGGCACCACCGGACCAGCCGCCAGACCCATCGGCTCCAGCATCATGCCGATGATCACCGGGTCGGCCGGGAACATCTCACCGAGCAGAGTGATGGTCGGCTTGTCCGACTTGCCGTTGCGCGGTGCCTGCACCGGGCCGGCCAGCACCTCGGAGCGAGCGTACTTCAGCATCGCGCCGGCCAGCACGTCCTTTGCTTCGGCATGCGTGGGCACACCGACACCTGGCACGTCGATGCCGATGATGCGCACGCCGTTGATCTCGCGCGGCAGGATCTGCAGCGGCACGCCGCTGGCCGTGGGCACGCACAGGTTGATGATGACGATGGCGTCGTACAGCGCGGGGTCGGCCTGCTTGTAGACCGCCTCGCGGATGTCTTCGAACAGCTTGCCGGTGACCAGCGACTCGGAGTTGAACGGCACGTAGCCGACGCTGCGCCTGGCACCGTAGAAATGCGATGTGAAGGTCAGGCCGTAAACACAGCAGGCCGAGCCCGACAGGATGGTCGAGGTGCGCCGCATGCGCAGGCCGACGCGCAGTGCGCCGAATGCCGGGCACATGCTTTGAGGTTGGTCGTGCGGGCCGGCTTTCGGGTCTTTCGGGTAGTCCGCAGCGTAGCGGTCGAGCACCTCGGACTTGCCGGCCGACTTGGCTGCAGCCAGCATCGCATCACCGCCGGAGTGGCAGCCCATGCCGTCGCCTTCGATCGCAGTCGGAACTTTCAGCGCGACGATGGGAATCGTCTTGCCTCCCTCGCCCCTCTGGGGAGAGGGTTGGGGAGAGGGGCGGCCCGTTGCCGAATTGGCTGCCTGCGAGACCTCACCCCCGCCCTCTCCCAGAGGGAGAGGGAGTGGAGAAAGATCAGCGTGTGTCTCGCTCACGTTCAAACCTCGTCGTAGACGACTTCAAGCGTCTCTTTTGTCGATTCGGTCTTGCCGCACATGTCGAACTGGGTGGCCGGTTCCAGCACCACGTTTCGGCCGACGGTGTCGGCGGAGAACAGGCCGAGCAGCGCGTCTTGCGTCATCGGTTTCGGGCGGATCGGCTGCGAGGTGCCGACGTTCTCGGCCAGCTCGGCGAACATCGGGCCCCACACCGAATCGGGCCGGCCGATGATTTCGTAGCTGGCACTTTTTCGGCGGATGTCGTCATTGGCCGGGATCACCGACAGCACGGGGATGCCGACCTGCTCGGCAAAGGCCTTGGCCTCGCCGGTGCCGTCGTCGCGGTTGATCACCATGCCGGCCACACCGACGTTGCCGCCGAGCTTGCGGAAGTACTCGACCGCGCTGCACACGTTGTTCGCAACGTACAGGCTTTGCAGGTCGTTGCTGGCGAC
>JANNEI010000208.1:0-3292 GCA_031378565.1 Burkholderiales bacterium | reverse complement strand
CCGTACCGATCCTGTGGTCGCTGGTGGGCAGCCAGGCCGCCTTCGTCCTGGATGTCAAACCTGACCTTGGGCTCCTCGTGGCCGGGGTAGTGGCCGTCGGATTGTTCATCTGGCCTGCCCGAGCACACAACGCCGCGTCGGTCTCGCCATGAGATTGACGGCCCGCACTTTTGAAGCGATGAATAAATGGCTGCGCCCTTTGTTCATCGCCCAGGTCCAACGATCTCCAACGCGCATCTGGGCGTTCTTCGCGGTGACGTTCGCGTGGTCGTGGACGTGCTGGCTGGTGGCTGCGGCCATCAAGCCCCAGTCCCCATCCCTCGCAACGACATTGATGTTCGCGGGCAGCTTCGGCCCCAGCTTGGCGGCCGTACTTGTCGTTGCAAAGGCGAGCGGGCGAACTGGCCTTCGGGCTTGGCTCGGCCGCTGTCTGCAATGGCCGAATGGTCGGAGACAGGGCTGGGGTTGGGTCGCGCTCGCCTTGTTGCTCCCTGGCGTCTTGACGGCGCTGGCGGCCGTATTGCACATCGTGCAGGGCGGCACCATCGAGCCCTCGCCGGCGGCGGGACACGTTCTTATGACAGTGGTGAATTTCCCTCTGGTCTTTCTGATTGGCGGCCCGCTGGGTGAGGAACTCGGCTGGCGCGGCTATGCCGTGCCGAGCTTGCAAGAGCGCTTCGACTGGCGAGTTGCCAGCGTCGGCCTGGGGTTGGTTTGGGGCGTGTGGCATCTGCCGCTGTTTTTCATCGCCGGCACGTCGCAGGCCCACATCCCGCTTGCGCTGTTCCTGCTCAGTGTCGTGGCCATGTCAGTCGTCTTCGCATGGCTTGTCAATCACACCGCAGGCAGTGTGGTGGCGGCGCTCTTGCTGCACACCGGAATCAACTTCTGGCCATCCATCATTCCGGTGTTGCCCACCGACGAGGGCCACCGGCCATACGCCTTGCTGGTTGCGATATTGGTTGTGTTGGCACTTGGGCTTCTGACACAGTCAAACGCAACTGGCCCGCATTCAGGCGTGTTGTCGTGAGACCAACCCGTCGGCGTTCGCCATGTCTTGTTGACCCTCACGGGCGCTTCAAGCAAGGGAGAAGAACTTGAGGCCAGCACTTAAATCGGGCGCACTCATTCCGGCGCTTCTCATGCTTCCGAATCTGGCTTGGATGCTGTTCTACAACCTCGATGCGAGCCCGCAAGTTTCAACTCCACTGGCCCTTTCGATCGCCGAAAACGCGGGCAGGGTCGCGGTGCTCGTATTGCCGTTTTTCTACTCGCTCAATCTGAAGAAGAAGTATTCGCCGCTGGCGATGGTCGGCATGGCCATCGCATTGACGGTGTACTACTCGGCTTGGGTCAGATTCTTCGTGGGCGGGGGGTCTGCGGAGCTTCTCAGCGCTCCCCTGTTCGGTATTCCGGGGCCGCTGGCGCTCGCACCGGTCGCTCTGCTGATTTTTTCCTCCTACCTGATGGAGTCGTGGTCGATGCTCAGCGCATCGGTGTACTTCGGCGTGCTTCATGTCTGGGTTTCAGCGGTCACCGGATGAGTCAACCAGCGCCGCACCCCAGGCAGATCCGTCCACCCGGTACACACTGACATCGCGGCGCGCTCAGACCTTGCGCGCCTTGACCTTGACGCCCTCGCGCACCGTGGCCGGCGGGTAGACGATGACCTGCTGGCCCGGCGTGAGGCCGCCGCGGATCCAGGCTGCGCTTCCGTTGCGTGCGCCCAGCAGCACCGGCACCTGGCGCGCACGCCCGTCGGCGGCGACGAAGGCGGCAAAGCGCATTGCACTTGCAGGGCCGCCGTTGCTGTCACCTGCATCGGTGCCCGCCACGGACGGCAGCGGAAACACCGCACTCACGGGCACCTGCACTGCCTTGTCCTCGGTCAGCGTGACGATGCGCACGCTGACGCGGTAGCCGTCGCCCAGCGACTGCCATTCGGCCGGCGGGCTGGTGATGTCGATCAGCACGCGCACGCGCTGCTCTTCGACGCCGAGTGCCGAGACCTTGGTGAAGGCTGCCGGCTCGACGCTGCGCACGCGGCCCTCCAGGGTGGCCGGGCCACCCCAGCGTTCGATCACCACGCGGCTGCCGGTCTTGGCCGCCAGCGCGTCGGTGGTCAGCAGTTCGGCGACGACTTCCATGCGCTGCGTGTCGCCGAGCTCGAGCAGCGGCGTGCCGAGCGCCACCGCGCCCTCGCTGGTTTGCAGCACGCGCAGCACGCGGCCGGCCGACGGCGCGCGCACGGTGAAGCCGCCGCTGTTGGCACCGGCACCAGCACCGGCACCCACCGCCGGCTGCCGCACTGCGCCGAGCGCGGCCTGCGTCTGCTCCAGTTCGTGCGCAGCCATCCGCCGTTCAGCCGCCGCGGCTTCGACCTCGCGCTGCGCACCCAGCGTGGCCAGCCGGTCCGTCTCGACCTTGATCGGTGCGATGAACCCCTGCTGCGCCAATTGCTCGCTGCGCCGGACCTCGTTCTTCGCCTGGTCGAGCGAGACCTGCGCGCGTGCGATGCGCGAGCCGGCACGCGAGACGTTGTCCTGCGCACCCTCGACGCGTGCCTGCAGCTCGCGCCGCGTTCGCTCATCGAGCATGGCGGGCAGCACCGAACTCAGCACCGCCAACGGGGTGTCGATGGCCACCGCATCGCCCTCTTTCAAGGTGATGCGCGCCAGCCGCCCGGCCAGCGGTGCCGACACCACGTAGCGGTCGGCCAGACGCGTCTTGCCGTCTTCGTCGATGGTGGTTTCGAAACGGCCCTGCGTCACCGGGGCCAGTTCCACTTCCACCGGACGCGGCGCAAAGGCCCAGGCCACGGCGAAGCCCAGCGCCAGCACTGCGGCGCCGCTGAGAAGCCAAGTCTTTCGTTTCATAAGTTCCTTACTTCATCACTCTCGGGTCTTCAACGCGGCCACCATGTCGAGCTTGTCGATGCGCCGTCGCACCACCAACGCGCTGGCCACACCCGATGTCAACACCGCGATGCCGGCCCACGCGTAGGTGGCCGGCCGGATGACCACCGGGAACAGAAATTGGTCGGACGACACCAGCCCGCTGACGAGGTGCACCAGCCCATTGCCGAGAGCCATGCCCAGCGGCAAGGCGATGGCGATACCGATCGCCATCTCGCCGAGCAACAACCCCGACACCTCGGCGCGCGTGAAACCCAGCACACGCAGGCTGGCCAGCTCCCAGGTGCGCTCGGCCAGGGCGATGCGGGCGTTGTTGTAGACCACGCCGACGGCGATCACCGTGGCGAAGATCGTCAGCACCGTGCTCATGATGCGGA
>JANNEI010000204.1:0-3508 GCA_031378565.1 Burkholderiales bacterium | reverse complement strand
CCCAATCACCGATCGCGAAGCGAAAAGTGAAACGCTGCACCGTGGTCCACTTCGGCCTCTGCCCAGATCTCGCCGCCGTGCCGCCGAACGATGCGGCGCACCGAGGCCAGGCCGACTCCCGTGCCCTGAAAATCGTTGGCGCTGTGCAGGCGCTGGAACACGCCGAACAGACGGTCCGCGAAGCGCATGTCAAAACCCGCCCCGTTGTCGCGCACGCAGAAGATCGGCAAGGTCGCCGTGCCGCCACGCGCACTGCGCTCGAACCACACCGCCGGCTCCCGACTCTTGCCGGTGTATTTCCAGGCGTTGCCCAGCAGGTTTTCCAACACCATGCGCAACAACGTGGGGTCGCCTTGCACCTGCATGCCGGGCTCGATGTGCAACCTCACCTCGCGCTCGGGCGACTGGCGGCGCAGGTCGTCGGCCACGAAGCCGGCCAGTTGCGACAGGTTCACCGGCTGGTCGGCCAGCGGCTGCGTGGACAGCCGCGACAGCGCCAGCAGCGCGTCGATCATGCTGTTCATGCGGGCGGCGGCAGCCAGCACGCGGTCGAGGTGGTCGTTGCCGATGCGGTCCAGCAAGCGACCGTAGTCTTCCTTGACGATCTTGGTGAAGCCTTCCACCACGCGGATGGGCGCGCGCAGGTCATGCGACACGGTGTAGCTGAACGACGCCTGCTCGTCGGCAACGGCCGAGGGCGCATCGGCTGACACGGGCAGCACCGCAGGCACCTCGCGCCAGGTGCCTTCGTAGCCCGTGAAGCGACCTTGCAGGTCGTTGATGACCGCGCCGCGCAGCGTGCCGGCGGGCTGCAAATCGGTGCCGAGGTGCTGGCGCACCGGCAGGTCCAGCAGCGCGGCGTGCGTGTTCAACCGTGCGCGCAGTGCCGCAGCGTCGGCAGCGATAAAACGCGACCAGAGCAGCGCGCCGTCCGGCGTGGCGGCCCAGTTCGATTCGGGTGCCCCCTGTGGCGGACGCAGCCAGGTCAGGCGGTGCGCGCTGTCGCTGCGCCAATGCCAGACATCCATCACGTCCGACAGCGCCGACGACCGCACGCGGGCCTCGTGCAGTTCAACCAGCAGCGTTTGCCGCACGCGCCGCAGTCTGAGGGCCAGACCCGCCGCGACCAAACTGACCAACACAAGGATGAGCCAGGGCAGGCTCAGCACCAGCACGGAACAGGGCGGTGCGGGTGACGCGCCCGGCACCGATTCGGCGGCGGCACAGGCTCCCGACACTGCGACGGCGAACAGGCACGCTGTGGCGAAAGTCGCATGCGCGGGGTGCCTGTTCCAGGTCCGGCCGGCACAACGAGCCGCGCCGTGGGAGGTGTCACGAAGCATGCTGGTGATGGTGAGAAGTCGCCACGCGGTCAAGTCTCGCACAGGGATGCCGACAATCCCTCAACGCGCACCGATGTGGCGTCGCATCGACAACGGTGTGATGTTCGCCACGCCGCGCGTGACACGTGCCTGCTTCGGCAAGACTGCCTGCCAACACTTTCGCCCCCATGACTCACCCGTGGTCCAGCGCCTGCTTCCGGGCCGCAGCTTGTGCTGCGGGCCGGGCGCTGCCCGCGCCTGTCCGCGCGATCCTTCGGCCTGGCTGGCGTCATCGGCGTGAGGCACACTTTGCGCCGCTGCCTCAATTTTTCGCCGACCTCCACGGCTCACCATGCTCCACAGACATCTGCCTCAAAGCGCATGCCAGCCTTCGGGCGATCGGTCGGTCGGCGGTGCTTCGGTGACGAACCCGTCTGCGAGCCCGCAGGCCGTGCTGGACGAGTCCGCGCTGGCACGCCTGCGTGAGCTCGACCCGACCGGCGAGAACCGCCTGATGCAGCGCGTGCTGCAGGCGTTCGAAAGCTCGGTTGCGCGCCTGGTGCCGCAACTTTTGCACGCGCGTGGCGCGGGTGACCACGCCGGGATACGCCATGTGGCGCACACGCTGAAATCCTCGTCGGCCAGCATCGGTGCCACCAAGTTGTCGCAGATCTGCTCCGACATCGAAACCTCGATTCGTGTGAACAAGGTCGACAACCTCGGGCCGTGCATCGATGCGATGTGTTGCGAGATTGAGTTCGTGCTAAAAGCGCTCAAGCAGTCGTTGAATCCCACGCCATGAATCCAAGTTTCGCGTCGGCCGACGAAGATTCGTTGGCCCAACCCAAGGTGCTGCTCGTCGACGACGACGAGGTGAATCTGCTGTTGACATCGATCGCCCTGCGCGAGCGCGGCTTCGCCATCACCGAATCGACCAGTGGCGAAGCAGCCATCCAGCTGTTGGCCGACTGGCTGCCCGATGTGGTGGTTCTCGATGCGCTGATGCCCGGCATGGACGGGTTCCAGACCTGCCGCGAACTGCGCGGCCTGCCCGGAGTCGAAGCGCTGCCGGTGCTGATGCTGACCGGTCTCGACGACGACGCGTCCATCACGCGCGCCTATGAGGCCGGTGCCACCGATTTTTTCGTCAAGTCGACTCAGTGGAGCTTGCTGGCGGGTCGCTTGCGCTACCTGCTGCGAGCGTCGCGCACGCGCATGGAACTCGAGCGCAGCAAGGCCAAACTGGCGCGCGCACAAGACCTCGCCCGCATGGGCAGTTTCGACTGGCGGCGCAGCCAGAGCGCGCTGCTGTTGTCGGTCGAGGGGCTGCGGGTGTTCGGCAAGGGGCCGGGCGACGTGCTCGGGTTTCGCGCCCTGATGCGCCTGTTGCCCGCCGAGGAACGCACCGGCTTCTTCACCATGTTGCACGACGTGCTGAGCCACAGCTCGGTGCTGGCCACCGATGTGCCGGTGGTCCTGACCGATGGCCGCCAGCGCATCGTCCACACCGAAGCCGAGCCCGAGTTCGACGAACACGGCTCTCTGGTCGGCTACACCGGCATCGTGCAGGACGTGACCGACCGCCGCGTCGCCGAAGACAAGATTCGCCACCTGGCGAACTTCGACACGCTGACCGGGCTGCCGAACCGCCGCCAGCTCATCTGGCGCACCGAGCGCGCACTCGAACACGCGCGCCGCCTCGACCACCAGGTGGGCGTGCTGCTGATCGACCTCGACCGCTTCAAGGTGATCAACGACACGCTCGGTCACAGCGCCGGCGACGAACTGCTGATGGAGGTGTCGCGCCGCCTGCGCTCTTGCGTGCGTCACTCCGACCAGGTGATGGAAAGCTCGCTCGAGTCGATGGGCTCGCGATCGCACCGCACGCTGGAAGCGGTGGGCCGCTACGGCGGTGACGAGTTCGTCGCCCTGTTGCCCGAGGTGGTCGACGAGCGCGACGCCGAACGCGTGGCCGGCCGCATCCTCGACCAGATGCGCGAGCCCATCTTCGTCGGCGGTCAGGAATGTTTCGTGACCGCCAGCGTGGGCATCGCCCTGTTCCCGCGCGACGGCAGTTCGGTGGCCGACCTGATGCGCAACTCAGATGTCGCGATGTACGCGGCCAAGGCGCAGGGGCGCAACGCCGCTTCGCTCTACCGGCCACAACTGGCCGGCAAGGGCCGCGA
>JANNEI010000193.1:0-4487 GCA_031378565.1 Burkholderiales bacterium | reverse complement strand
TTCGCCAGCCGCTTGCAGCAGCAGGCACAGGCGCAGCCCGGGGAATCGCGGACGGGGGTGAGGCTGCCCAGCAGCGCGGCCGACCTGATGCTGCGCATGGTCAACCACATGGTGGACAGCTACCTGGAGTTGCGCCGCCTGTTGACCAAGCAACTCGGCTACCTGCAGCAAGAGCTGTTCAACCCCAGCAGCAACTTCGACAGCTGGCGGATGCTGCTGGAGTCGCGCAATTCGCTGCACGTGCTGGAAGAGACGTGTGAAGACCAGCGCAGCGCCATCACCGAATGGATCGACGCACTCGACGAATGGCCCGACGAGGCCGACCCCGCCGCCCGACGCGAGCGCGAGCTGCTGCGGGTGCGTTCACGCGATGTGCTGGAACACATCGAGCGCGTGCTCAGCCACGTGCGGCGGCTCGAATCGTCGGCCGAGACGGCGGTGCAGATGCACTTCTCGGCACAGAGCAACCGCACCAACGCGATCATGCGCACGCTGACGGTGTTGACCGCCATCTTCATGCCGCTGAACCTGGTGACCGGCTTCTTCGGCATGAACTTCGAAGGCCTGCCATTGATTCACAGCATGACCGGCTTCTGGATCGTGTTCATCGTGATGCTGATTCTGGGCGTCGGCCTGAGCGTGATCTTCTGGCGCAAACGCTACCTCGGCTCACACCGCTGAACCCCCCGCCGCAAGTGACGGCAACAACCCGTCAATCCCGGTACGGATCGGCGTAGCCCAGCGCGACGACGATCCCGGTTTCGATCGACTCCATCGCCGCGGCTTCGGCGTCCGACCCGTGGTCGTGGCCCTGCGCATGCAGGGTGCCGTGCACCAGCAAATGGGCGTAGTGCGCGTCCAGCGCAATGCCGGCGTCGGCGGCCTCGCGCGCCACCACCGGCGCGCACAGCACCAGGTCGGCCACCACGCGCGGGGCATGGCTGTAGTCGAAGGTCAGCACGTTGGTGGTGTGGTCCTTGCCGCGGTAGTCGCGGTTCAGCGCCTGGCCTTCTTCCGCACCCACGATGCGCACCGTGATCTCTGCGGGGTGCGCAAGTGCTGCACGAATCCAGCGGGCGACGCTGGCGCGGGGCAGCATGTCGCGGTGCGCGCGCGCGACCTCGTCGCGCGCGAACTGGAGCGACAGCGTGAGCGGGGGGCGGGCCACGCGCGGCATGGGTCGGCGCTCAGGCGTTCGAATGTGCCGCGTCGTAGGCATCGACGATGCGCGCCACCAGCGGGTGGCGCACCACGTCGGCCGAGGTGAAGCGGGTGGTGGCGATGCCGCTGACGCGACGCAGCACGCGCTCGGCGTCGATCAGCCCGCTCATCTCGCCGCGCGGCAGGTCGATCTGGCTCACATCCCCGGTGACCACGCAGCGGCTGCCGAAACCGATGCGGGTAAGGAACATCTTCATCTGCTCGGGCGTGGTGTTCTGCGCCTCGTCGAGGATCACGAAGGCGTGGCTCAGCGTTCGCCCGCGCATGAAGGCCAGCGGCGCGACTTCGATGCTGCCTTTCTCGAACGCGCGCGTGACCTTGTCGATGCCCATCAATTCGTACAGCGCGTCGTACAGCGGCCTCAGATAGGGATCGACCTTTTGCGCCAGGTCGCCGGGCAGGAAGCCCAGGCGCTCGCCGGCCTCGACCGCGGGGCGGGTCAGGATGATGCGTTGCACCGTGCTGCGCTCCAGCGCATCGACCGCGCACGCCACCGCCAGAAACGTCTTGCCGGTGCCGGCCGGGCCGATGCCGAAGGTGATGTCGTGGCTCTGGATGTTGTCGAGGTAGAGATGCTGGTTGGGCGTGCGACCCGCCAGGTCCGCACGGCGCGTGCGCAGCACCAGCGGCTCGGCGGCACCGGCCTTCACGCTGGTTTCAAGCGCCGCCGCATCGCCGGCCGCCAGCGCTTCGACCAGGGCCAGCCGAAAACCGTCGGGCGGCAGCGGCCGGCGCGCCCGGTCGTACAGCGACTGCAGCAAGGCGACCGCACGCTCTGCGTTGCGCGTGGCGCCCTCGACGCGGAACGACTCGTTGCGCCGCCGGATGGCCACATCGAACACGGCTTCGATCTCGCGCAGGTGGGAGTCCATGCTGCCGCAGACGCGGGACAGGCGCGCGTTGTCGAGCGGGATGAAGGCGTGGCTGAGGATCACGTCGATTTGTTGACAGGCCTGGGGAGGTCGATTGTCGCTGCATCCCGCACAATCGACGCCCATGCCGAGCTGCCCTTCTCCACCGTTGACGCGCCGCCGGCCGGCCGCGTTTTGCGTGGCCTTGGCGCTGGGCCTGCTGTGCCTTTTTTCGAGTCCGGCTGCCTGGGCCGCGCCGCTGGTGATACGCGAGGCGCTGTCGGTCAACGGCGTTGCCCCGCACTTCCCGGCCGATGTCGCCGCACAGGTGGTGAGCCTGCCCGACGACTGGGCCGAGAGCCGGCCGCGCCACGACGGCAGCGTGTGGTACCGGGTTCGCTTCGACGCGCCGCAAGGCAGCTTGCCGGACGAGTTGCTGGCGCTGTATGTGGCACGCGTGTGCAGCAACCTCGAGGTCGATCTGAACGGGCGGCGCATTCACAGCGGCGGGCGCATGACCGAGCCGGTGGCGCGCAACTGCCACCGCCCGCAACTGGTCACGCTGCCAGCCTCGCTGCTCCAGCCCACGGGCAACGTGCTCGACCTGTGGGTGCAGGGCCTGTCCTTGCAACGGGTGGTGGCACGCCAGCGCGCAGCAGGCCTGTCCGAGTTGCGGATCGGCTCGCTGGAGGAACTCGCTGAGTTGAACGACAGCGCCAGGTTCTGGAACATCTCGGCGGTGCAGGGAATCGCCGTCACGCTGGCGGTGCTGGGCTTCTTCCTGATCGGGTTGGGCTGGACGAACCGGAACGAGGTGTACCTGCTGCACTTCGGTTTGCTGTGCACCGGCTGGGCGGTGTTGTCGGCACGCGTCTGGTTGCGACAGGTGCCCTTCGACGGCCCGACCTCGGAGTTGTTGGTGGCGATCCTGTTTCCGCCAGTGGTCGCGATGGCGGTTCAGTTTCTGCTCAGCTATGCGGGTCGGCGCTCGCGCTTCATCGAACATGCCTTGATCGCGCAATGCGTGCTGCTGCCGCTCAGCCTGTGGCTGGCCGGCCCGAGCCGGATGTTCCTGCTGGCCAACGCCTGGTATGTCGTGGTGGCCATCGAGATTCTTGCCGCCACCGCGCTCTATCTGCGCATCACCTGGCACGCGCGCCGACATGACTTCTGGCCGATGGCCTGGATCCTCGGGGTCAGCGTGATGCTGTTGTTGATCGAGCTCGCCACGCAGCTCAGGATGTTGCCTGCACCGTCGCTGCACGTGCTGCACTTCGCGTTGCCGGTGATGTTCCTGTTCATCGGCGCGCGCCTGTTGCAGGTATTCGCCCGGGCGCTGAAATCTGCCGACGCCAATCGCATCTCGCTGGAAGCCCGAGTGCGCGACATCACGGCCGAGATCGAACGCAACTTCTCGCAACTGGCCGAACTGCGGGTCGAACAGGTGACCGAGAAGGAACGCAAGCGCATCGCCGGCGACCTGCACGACGACCTGGGTGCCAAGCTGCTGACCATCGTGCACACCAGCGAATCCGAGCGCATCTCCACGCTGGCGCGCGAGGCGCTCGAAGAAATGCGCCTGTCGGTGCGCGGCCTGACAGGCAAGGCCGTGCGGCTGGCCGACGCGCTGGCCGACTGGCGCGCCGAGATCGTCTCGCGTCTGGGCCAGGCGAACATCGAGGCCGACTGGCGCGGCCCGACCGACGACACCGAGCAGCTGCTGTCGGCGCGCTCGTATGTGCAGACCACCCGCATCCTGCGCAAGGCCGTCAGCAACATCATCAAGCACAGCGGTGCCTCGCATTGCAAGGTGCGTCTGCTGGTGGGCGAACGCGATTTCGGCGTCACGGTGCAGGACAACGGCAAGGGCATCCCGCTGGAGCTCGACGGCAAGCTCGACCGAGGCCACGGCATGTCCAGCATGAAGCACCGCGCCAAGCAAATGCAGGGGCAATGCCTGGTCGAATCGGGGCCAGGGTATGGCACCGTGATAAGGCTCACACTTCCCCTCTAGTTCCGCGCATCAGCGCCAGACTGCTGCGGTTACAGTCATCCGAGCGCTCTCATGCGCTGCCTGAACGGAGCTGCCATGCGGAACATTCTGTTGCTCGAAGACCTGCCCGAGATACGCGCCTGGATGAAGGCGCTGGTGATGCAGGTGTTTCCCGACTCGGTCATTTCGGAAGCGGCGCGGGTGCACGATGCGCTGGCGCTGATCACCGCGGTGAAGTTCGATCTGGCGCTGGTCGACCTGGGCCTGCCGGATGGGTCGGGTGTGGACGTGGTGGCCGCACTTCGCGAATCGCAACCCGAGGCGCAGTCGGTGGTGGTGACGATCCACGACGACGACGACCACCTGTTTCCCGCACTGCAGGCCGGGGCCTTCGGCTACCTGCTGAAAGAGCAGGCGCGCGA
>JANNEI010000189.1:0-7846 GCA_031378565.1 Burkholderiales bacterium | reverse complement strand
TCGCTGGAGCGCGAGGAAGAGCAGGTTCGCGCCGTGCTGGGCTGGTTTCCCAGCGCCCTGGTGGTCACCGGACGCCACCACACCGAGGGCGCGCTGGGCCTGCTGCGTGCGGCGCAGGCCAGCCACACGCCGGTGGTCGAGGTGTGGGACCAGCACCCCGCCGCGGCGGCCGACGGGTTCAGCCAGGTCGGCTTCAACCACGAGGCGGTGGGCCGTGCGATGGCTCGGCACCTGCTGTCGCTGGGCCACCGCCGTCTCGCCTATGTGGACAGCGGCGTGGTGGAAGACTTTCGTGCCCACGAGCGCAGTGCCGGCTTCGTCGCCGCAGCCAGGGCCAAGGGTGCCAGCGTGCGACTGATCCGGCCGCCCCCGTGTGAGGCCTTCGACGCCGGGCGCAAGGCGCTGGTGGAATTGCTGACGACCGAGGGCCGCGCGGTCACCGCGGCGGCCTTCGCGAACGACCACCTCGCCTGCGGCGCGCTGCTCGAAGCACAGGCCAGGCGCATCGACGTGCCGGGGCAACTGGCCTTGATGGGTTTCGGCGATTTCGCCATCAGCCGCCAGTTGCTGCCGGCGCTGACCACCGTCAGCCCGCCGCGCTACGAGATCGGGGTCGAGGCGGCGCGTGTGCTGCTCAGCGCGCTCGATTCAGGCCAGCCACCCGCGAACCGGTCGCTGAAGTGGGAAATGCTGATTCGCGCCAGCACCGCAGCGGCCGGCTGAGCGGCGCAGCGGCCCGGCGTTCAGCCGAGGTCGGCCTTGAGGTAGTGCGCGCCCGCGATCGGGTTGAAGTAGTAGGGCGGAATCTCTTCGAAGCCGAGTGAGCCGTAGAGGCCGCGCGCGGCTTCCATGTCGTCCAGCGTGTCGAGCAGCATGGCCGAATAGCCGCTGCGCTGCGCCTCGTCGAGCAGGGCCTGCGCCAGCATGCGGCCCAGGCCGAAGCGCCGAAAGGCGGGCCGCACGTACAGGCGCTTCATCTCGCACGCGTTGGCGTAGTCCGCATCGGGCAACGAACGCATGGCACCGCAACCGGCCAGCGCGCCTCCGACGAAGGCCAGCAACAGTTGCCCGCCGGGCGGGGCGTATTCGCCGGGCAGGCGGAGCAACTCGTCGTCGAAGTTCTGGAAGCACAGGTCCACCGCCAGGCTGGCCGCGTAGTCGCGAAAGATCTCGCGCGTTGAGTCGAGCAACGGCGGCGAATCCGCGGCGATCAGGCGAATCTCGGGAAGCGGGGAAACGTTCATCCGGACCGTGACTGTTGCCGTGATCCGGCCAGTTTATCCGCCCAGGCCCACCAGCCAGACCACGCCGGCCGCGCACACCGCGAACACCACGGCGGCCAGGGCTCGCGTCGCGGCCCGGTCGATCGACGCCGGCACCGAGGCCGGCAGCGCCTTGTCTCCCAGCACCATCGGGCGCAGCAGATTTCGTTTCTTCCTCAGCAGGTAGAACAGGATGGCGGCCACGTGCAGCAGCACCAGCGTGATGACCAGCCACTGGCCGAAGGTCTTGTGCCACTTGGTGAGCAACAGACTGGTCGAGCCGCTGACGAACTTGATCAGCGGCCCGGTGTTGGCGATCTCGTCGTCGGCGAACAGGCCGGTGCCGACCTGGACCATCAGAATCGCCAGCAGGCCGAACACCGACAACGCGCCGAGCGGGCTGTGGCCCACGTCGTGGTGCTCGCCCGGCGCGCTCTGGCCGCGCAGGTAGCGCCGCAAGGTCGAGGGCGCGTAAACGAAGCTGCCGAAGCGCGACCAGCGCCCGCCCACCAGGCCCCACACCACGCGAAACGCCAGCAGCGCCAGCACGAGGTAGCCCGAGCGAAAGTGCCACACCATCGCGTTGCCGCCGATCTTGGCGCTGATGACCGAGGCGACCACGCAGGCGGTCAACACCCAGTGAAAGATGCGTGTCGGCAAGTCCCACACCCGGGTGAGCTGCAGGGGCTGGTCCATGGTGAGCTTCGAGTGGTCGAGGCTGAACGATAACCGCCCGTCTCGTTGTCGCGGCGTTGCATTCGGACTTTCCCGGATGCAACCCGGCGCGGCACCCAGGGTACTTACACTCTGCGCGGCCATGTGGCCCCCGCAGCGTTCAACCCATCCGTTCAACCGTCCCAGGAGTCACCGCATGAAACTTCCGATCCTCGCCCTTGCCGCCCTGATCGGCATTACCGCAGCCTGGCCCGCCGCCGCCCAGTTCCAGAAGCCTGAAGATGCCATCAAGTACCGCAAGGCGGTGTTCACGGTGATGGGCACACACTTCGGCCGGGTCGGGGCGATGGCCAACGGCAAGGCTCCGTTCGACGCCAAGGTCGCTGCCGAAAGTACCGAAATCGCGACCTCGATGTCCAGGCTTCCGTATGTCGCCTTCGTCGAAGGCTCGGACAAGGGCGACACCAGGGCCAAGCCGGAAATCTGGACCGAGACCGACAAGTTTCGCGCCGCGGCCAGCAAGATGCAGGACGAGATGGGCAAGCTGAACGCAGCCGCCAAGACCGGCAACCTCGACAGCATCAAGGCCGCCTTCGGCCCGACCGGGCAAGCGTGCAAGGCCTGCCACGACGCCTACCGCAAGGAGTGACAACGCGCTGAGCGTTGCCTTCGTTGCAAGGTGATTCAGCCCGCTTCGGCGGGCTGATTCGTTTCGCGCTGCTTCGGCGGGCTGCCGAGGCCCTTTGCGCTTCCAGTACCATCGCGGGCGACTCGAAGGCTTCGCCGCTGTTGCCCGGCAAGCGCCCGCCACGCGCGTGCCGACGGGCTCGCACCAGCCGCTCATCGCCCACTTTCCGGCCTGCTCACGCACCCCTCACGAATGCGATCTTTCCACACCCTTGCGATACCGGTCATTTCCTGCGCCCTCGCGCTGAGCAGCGCGCTTGTCCGGGCGGCCGACGAACCGGCTGCCGGTGGCACCTTCAACGCGCCCGGCTACAGCCCGGCCAGTCCGCCAAACCCTGCCAACACCACAGCACCGGGCGGCGCGGCCGCACGCGGCACCACCATGCAGCAGCCTGACGCGGCCGCGCCGCGCCTGCCGCAACGGGCGGGTCAGCCCACAACACCCGCCGGCGCGCAGCCCGAGCCGCTGCCGCGTCGCGCCGACCTGCCGCCGCCTGCACCCAGCGAGTTCCAGAAGTTCGTCGAAGCCGCCACCGGCCGCCTGCTGCCGGTGTTCGGCGGCAACTTCTTCAGCGACGCCGCTGACCGCAGCAGCGACTTGAGCAATGTGCCCGTGTCGGCCGACTACACCGTCGGCCCCGGCGACGAGTTGGTGATCCGGGCCTGGGGTTCGATCGACGTGGACTACCGCAGCACGGTGGACCGCAACGGGCAAGTCAGCCTGCCCAAGGTCGGCAGCTTCAACGTGGCGGGCGTGAAAGCGTCCGAGCTGGAAAAGCACCTGCGCGCGCAGATCGGCCGGCTCTACACCAACTTCAATCTGAACGTCACGCTGGGCCAGTTGCGCGGGGTCACGGTGTTCGTGGTCGGGCCGGCGCAGCGCCCCGGCGTCTACACGCTGCCCAGCCAGTCCACGCTGTTGTCGGCGGTGGTGGCGGCTGGCGGCCCGGGTCCGAACGGCTCGATGCGCAAGCTCACGCTGCGCCGAGAGGGACGCGCGGTGTCCGAACTCGACGTCTACGATTTTCTGGTCCAGGGTGACAAGTCGAAGGACGTGCAACTCGTCGCCGGTGACGTGCTGGTGTTCCAGCCGGCGGGTGCGCGGGTGGCGCTGACCGGGGCCATCGACACGCCCGCGATCTACGAATTGCGCAGCGCGCAGGAGCCGCTGAGCGATGTGCTGCGCTATGCCGGCGGCGCCACCGTGCTGGCCAACCCGAACCGAGCCCAACTGGAGCGCATCGACAACGCGCAGGCCAAGGCGGCGCGCTTTGTCGAAGAGTTCAGGATCGACGCTGCGGGCCTGCAGAAAACGCTGCGCGACGGTGACGTGCTGACCCTGCTGGCGATCTCTCCGCAGTTCGCCAACGCGGTGACGTTGAAAGGCCACGTGGCGCAACCGCTGCGCTACGCCTTCAAACCCGGCATGCGCATCAGCGACCTGATCCCCGACCGCGACGCGCTGATTTCGCCCGATTTCTACCGGCGCAAGAACCTGCTGGTTCAGGTGCTGGAAGAGGAAGAAGACGACCTGAAACCGGTGATCGTCAACGGGGTGGCCAGCCCGCCGGCACGCAAGACACCGCGCCGCTCACTGGAGCGCCGCGACGACGCCACGGTGTTGTCTGCGACGGGCGTGCCGGAAACCGCCCGCAAGCGCCTGGGCATTCTGTTCGACGAGCTGAACTGGGACTACGCGGTGGTCGAGCGCTTGAACCCGAAGGATTTGTCGACCCAGGTCATTCCGTTCAACCTCGGCAAGGTCGTGTTGCAGGGCGACCCGCTCAACAACATCGAACTGGTGTCCGGTGACGTGGTGACCATCTACAGCCAGAAGGACGTTCGTGTTCCGGTGGCGCGGCAGACCCGCCTGGTCTCGATCGAAGGTGAAGTGGCGGCACCCGGCGTCTACCAGTTGCTGGCTGGGGAATCGCTGAAGCAGTTGATCGGCCGTGCGGGCGGCTTCACGCCGCAGGCTTATGTGTATGGGTTGGAGTTCAGCCGCGAAGAGACCCGCGTCCGCCAGCGCGTCAACTTGCAGAAAGCGATCTCGCGACTCGAATCCTTGTCGGCCACACAGGCCGCGCGCGATGCGGCCAATCGGCGCGACGACGTATCAGCTGAACGCAATGCGTCAGTGAGCAATGCCGCCACCCAGGCGCAGCTGGCGCGACTGTCTCGCGTGCAGCCCAACGGCCGCATCGCGCTCGAACTGAGCGCCGACGCCAGCTCGACCGACCAGCTGCCCGACGTGCCGCTGGAGAACGGCGACCGCATCGCCGTGCCGACCCGGCCCGGCTTCGTGACGGTTGCCGGCGCGGTGGTCAACGACAACGCCTTGCTGTGGAAGCCGGGACGCACCGCGGGCGACTACATCAAGCTGGCGGGGCTGGACCAGTCGGCAGACGAGTCCAACATGTTCATCCTGCGCGCCGACGGCACCGTCAGCAACACCAGCGACAGGCGCGGCTTCTTCGGTGCAGGCAGCCTGGCCGGTCAGCCGTTGCAACCCGGCGACGCGGTGGTGGTGCCGAGCCAGCTTGACTACGAAACCTGGGGCCGTGCACTGGTGCGCAACCTGAAGGACTGGTCGCAAATATTCTCGCAGTTCGGCCTCGGCGCGGCTGCGATCCAGACACTGCGGAAGTGACGGGCCGCAATGAAATCTTCAGAGCTTGAACACGCCGCCGGCCTGGACACCGGTGACGATTTCGACGACGGCCCGTCGGTCGGCCTGATCGACCTGCTGACCTGGTGGGGCGAAGGCAAAGGCCTGATCGCAGGGGTGACGGTGGCCGCTGGCGCGGTGTCCCTGGGCGTGGCTTTTCTGCTCACGCCGATGTTCACCGCACGCACCACCCTGTTGCCGCCCACGTCGCAGAACCAGGGCGGCTCGTCGGCGGCGCTGGCTGCGCTGGGCTCGCTCGGCGGCCTGGCCGGCGGCATGGCCAAGACGCCCGACGAGCTGTACGTGTCCTTGCTCAAGAGCGACAGCGTGCAGCGCGCCCTGAGCGAGCGCTTCGACCTGAAGGCCCGCTACGACGTGGCCAACCACGAGCAGTTGCGCAAGGCGCTGCCGAAGTACATCCGCGTCTCGTCCGACAAGAAAAGCGGCGTCATCACGGTCGAGGTCGACGACGAAGACCCGAAGTTCGCCGCCGAACTGGCCAATTCGCACGTCGGCGAGGTCACCAAGGTGCTCGGCCGGCTGGCGGTGTCCGAAGCGCAACTGCGCCGCGTCTTCTTCGAGCAGCAGTTGAAGGACACGAAAGAAAGCCTGATCAAGGCCGAAACGCAACTGCGCGCAGTGCAGGAAAAGTCGGGCGTGATCGCGCTCGACAAGCAGGCCGAGGCGTTGATCCTCGGGGCGGCCCAGTTGCGCGGCCTGATCGCCGAACGCGAGGTGCAGCTCAAGGTGCTGCGCGGCGGCGCCACCGACCAGAACCCCGACGTGATGCGCATGGTGTCGGAGCTGCGCGCGCTGCGCTCGGAACTGGCGCGCATGGAGTCGTCGCAGTCCGGCAACCCGGGCAGCGCGGTCGACCTGCCGGTGGGCAAGCTGCCCGAGGTCGCGATCGACTACGTGCGCGCCCGGCGTGAGCTGAAGCTGCAGGAAACCCTGCTCGAAGGGATGATCCGGCAGTACGAGATGGCCAAGCTCGACGAAGCCAAGGAAGGCCCGATCCTTCAGCAGGTCGACAAGGCGGTTCCGCCCGACTACAAGTCCAAACCGTCGCGCGGCCTGATCGTCATCACGACCACCTTGCTGGCCTTGCTGGCCTCGGCCGCGTGGGTGGCCTGGCGGCGGTTTTCAGCGCTGGCGCGTCAGCAGAATCCCGAGGCCGAGGCGGCGCGGCTGTCGTTGTCGCGCGCCTGGCGGCTGCGCGGCTAGGCGATTGCTCAGGCGCGGCCGAACAGCGCCTTCAACGGTGCCGCCTTCTGCAGCGTCTGTTCGTAGGCCGCCTGCGCCGTGCTGACGCGGTACTCGCGGGTCAGGTTGACCCAGTAGCCGAAATAGGGGTGCAGCACCAGGTCGGCGAGCCGGCCTTCCGCGTCGATCTGTTCGCGCTTGACGCGGTCGCCTGCCTCGTAGCGTTCGGCACCGGTCGGACGCGGCTTGTCGGGGTGCACCGCAATGTCCACCGCCAGCACCTGTCGCGCACCCAGGCTGCGCGCGATGCGTACCGGCAGCGGGCTGGACAGGTCGGCATCGGCGAAGTCGCGGCCCCGGATCCGCACCGGTGCGAAGCGGCCCGGGATCGCGCACGAGGCCTGCACGGCCACCCCCAGATCACCCTGGTTGAAGGCCACCGGCCGCGCCTCCAGCACATCGGTGGCCACCACGGTGAGCGGAATCTTCAGTTCCGAGAAGCGTGTCACCCCCAGCGTGTCGCGCACCATCGTCGCGATCAGCGAGCCGTCCAGTTGCAGCCCGCCCGTGGGTGACCAGCGCGCGAGCTTGTAGAAGTCGAAGTCGTAGGCCAGCGCCTCGATGCGCGGGATCGACAGCCCGGCCGCCAGTGCGCCGCCGAGCATCGAACCCACCGAGGCACCGACGATCAGGTCGGGCCGGATGTCCAACTCGTGCAGCGCCTTCAGCACGCCCACATGCGCGAAGCCGCGCGGCCCGCCGGCGGCCAGCACCAGGGCGAGGCGGGGCGCGCCGTTCGGCGCTTCGAACGACGGCGCGTTCGGCCCGTCGGCCACGGTGGTGTCGACGCTGCAGCCGCCGAAGACGGTGAGTACCGGAGTGCCTGCGATGGCAGCGAGGACGGAGCGGCGCAACATGCCGGGGATGATAGCGGGGCTATGGGGGGTTCTGCTCGTGCGTGAGTCGGCGTCGGGTGTCGGCCCGACACCCGAGTAACTTTGGTGTCCCCATAACTTCGCTGCGCGAAGTGAGTGGACCCCCGCTTCGCGAACATTTGCGGGCCCAAATGAAAGTCACCAAAGCAAAGGGCCTGAATACGATTTGTGCGGCTCATCTGCACAGAGGTCATGAGCCCGAACTTGACCGAGCGAGACAGGCATTCGCTCTGTCAAGACGAACCAAAACGCGGGAAAGAAGACCATCGAAGCGATGGTGAAGTAGCGCTCAGTCGACCAAGCTGAGGCATTCGTCAACAGCCGCATCTTCTATCCGGAAGAACTGCTCAAATCGTGTTGAGGCCCTCTTCTTTGGTGACTTTCTTCTGGGCCCTCAGAAGAAAGTTACTCGGCAG
>JANNEI010000160.1:0-8805 GCA_031378565.1 Burkholderiales bacterium | reverse complement strand
GCGGCCACCGCGGCGGCCGAGCCGCCCGACGAGCCGCCCGGCACACGCGCCACGTCCCACGGGTTTTGCACCGGCCGGAAGGCAGAGTTCTCGTTGCTCGAACCCATCGCGAACTCGTCACAGTTGAGCTTGCCGAGCGTGACCATGCCGGCGCCGCCTTCGGTCAAGCCGAGCCGTGCGACGACCGTTGCGTCGAACGGGCTGCGGTACCCCGCCAGCATCTTCGAGCCGGCGGTGGTCGGCCACTCGCGCGTGACGAAGATGTCTTTGTGCGCCAGCGGCACGCCGAGCAACACGCCGCTGCGGCCGGCGGCGCGCTGCGCGTCGGCGGTTTGTGCTTGCTGCAACGCGAGCGCGGGGTCGCCCGCGAGCATCACGCCAAGATGTTCGTGAGCCGCAACCCGTGCGAGCAGATGTTTCGTCAGTTCGGCGCTGGAACGGCCTTGGGCGCCCCGCCCCCGGCTCAGTTCGGCCACGCCCATGTCGTGCAAGTCCCGCGTCATCCGATGACTTTCGGAACCAGGAACAGGCCATCTTCCACGGCCGGCGCGCTGCGCTGGTTCAGCTCGCGCTGGTTGGTCTCGCTGACCCGATCTTCACGCAGCCGCAGCGTCACTTCGCGCACGGCCGACAGGGGCGTGTACAGCGGCTCGACGCCGCTGGTGTCGACTGCGCTCATTTGCTCGACGATGGAGAAAAAGCCGTTCAGTTGCGTCAGCAGCGCTGCCTGCTCGCCGGGCTGCAGCTCGAGTCGTGCAAGGTGGGCGATGCGGCTGACGTCTTCAGAGGTCAAAGCCATGGGATTTCGTTCTGCGCGTGGGTTCCCGCAAGCCGAAAGCTGCGGGGCATCGGGTATTATCTTCGGTTATTTCAAGCCCTCCAGTCCGCTTCACCGAGCCTTCGGCTTGCGTCGTTTTCGGTGGGTTTGCAAGCCTTGTTCATTGCGCGGCGCGCACCCCGACCGAGCCGCTCGCCCAACCTCCCGTCACCCACCGGAACACACGCCTCCAGCCGCCTTCAGCAGTCGTTTTGCCCTGAGGCTGGACGCCACCAGAAAACACCATGTTTGGATCCTTTCGTCGCTACTTCTCGACGGACCTCGCCATTGACCTCGGTACCGCCAACACGCTGATCTATGTGCGTGGCAAGGGCATCGTTCTGGACGAGCCTTCCGTCGTTGCCATCCGCCATGAAGGCGGCCCCAATGGCAAGAAAACCATCCAGGCCGTGGGTGCCGAAGCCAAGGCCATGCTGGGCAAGGTGCCGGGCAACATCGAGGCGATCCGCCCGATGAAAGACGGCGTGATCGCCGACTTCACCGTCACCGAGCAGATGCTCAAGCAGTTCATCAAGATGGTCCACCCGCGCTCGGTGCTGCGGCCCAGCCCGCGCATCATCGTCTGCGTGCCTTGCGGCTCGACCCAGGTCGAGCGCCGCGCCATCCGTGAATCGGCACTCGGTGCCGGTGCCTCCGAGGTGTACCTGATCGAGGAACCGATGGCCGCCGCAATCGGTGCCGGCTTGCCGGTCTCCGAAGCCACCGGCTCGATGGTGGTGGACATCGGCGGCGGCACCACCGAGGTCGGCGTCATCAGCCTGGGCGGGATGGTCTACAAGGGCAGCATCCGCGTCGGTGGCGACAAGTTCGACGAAGCCATCATCAACTACATCCGCCGCAACTACGGCATGTTGATCGGCGAGCCGACGGCAGAGCTGATCAAGAAAACCATCGGCTCGGCCTTTCCCGGCTCCGAGGTCAAGGAAATGGAAGTCAAGGGCCGCAACCTCAGCGAGGGCGTGCCGCGCAGCTTCACGATCAGCAGCAACGAGATCCTCGAAGCGCTGACCGACCCGCTGAACCAGATCGTCTCGGCGGTCAAGAACGCGCTCGAACAGACGCCGCCCGAACTGGGTGCCGACATTGCCGAGCGCGGCATGATGCTGACCGGCGGTGGCGCCTTGCTGCGCGACCTGGACCGCCTGCTGGCCGAGGAAACCGGGCTGCCGGTGCTGGTCGCCGAAGACCCGCTGACCTGCGTGGTGCGCGGCTGCGGCATGGCGCTGGAGCGAATGGAACGCCTCGGCTCCATCTTCACCTCGGAGTGAGGCCCCGGCGCGAGGCACCTGCGACCTGTGTTTGATCTCGTCTGAGCGGTTGCATTCATGCAGTTGGGCACCATCGACCGAACGCCGCCGCCGTTCTTCCGCCAAGGCCCGTCGGCGCTCACCAAACTGACCTTCTGCTCGGCGCTGGCGCTGTTCCTGATGGTCGCCGACACGCGCTTCAAGCTGACCCAGCCGCTGCGCGCGGTGGTGGCCACCCTGCTGCACCCGGTGCAGCGAACCCTGTTGGTGCCGGTGCAGGCCTGGCACGGTGCCAGCGACTATTTCCTCGGCCTGCAACACGCCCGGGCCAACGAATCGTCGGCGCGCACCGAACTCGCGCGCCAGGCCGAACGGTCCGCCCGGGTCGAGCAGCTGCTGACCGAGAACGCCCGGCTGCGCGGCCTGCTGGACTTGCGCGTCAGCGTCAACGTGCGCTCGCAGGTGGCCGAGGTGCTGTACGACGCGCCCGACCCGTTTTCGCGCAAGATCATCATCGACCGCGGTGCCACGCAGGGCATCGTGCCCGGCTCCCCGGTGATCAGCGACTCGGGGGTGCTCGGGCAGGTCACCCGCGTCTATCCGCTGTCGGCCGAGGTGACCCTGCTGACCGACAAGGACGCCGCCATTCCGGTGCTCAACACGCGCAGCCAGGCGCGCAGCGCGGCCTACGGCATCGGCGGCAACGCGGGCCTTGAACTGCGCTTCATGGCCGGCAACGCCGACGTGCAGGTGGGCGACCTGCTGGTCACCTCGGGCGTCGACGGCGTCTACCCGTCCGGCGTGCCGGTGGCCAAGGTGCTGTCGGTCGAGCGCAAGGTGGACTCGGGCTTTGCGCGCATCGTGCTGGCCCCGGCTGCCGCGCCCGATGGCATGCGCCATGTGCTGGTGCTCGAACCGATCGGCCTGCAGTTGCCGCCCAAGCCGGAACCCACGTCCGACGACCCCAAGCCCGCAGGCAAGAAAGGCGGCCGCCGATGATCATGCCGCGCACTTCGGGTCAGCTGCTGCTGCCGGCGAATCCGATCTTTGTCTGGTTCACGCTGTTGCTCGCGTTCGCGCTCAACATCGTGCCGCTCGGGCGTCACCCTGCGGTGCCGGATTTCATGGCGCTGGCGCTGGTGGTCTGGAACGTGCACCAGCCGCGCCGCGTGGGTGTCGGGCTGGCCTTCATGTTCGGCCTGATGATGGATGTGCACGAGTCGGCCATCCTCGGCCAGCACGCCCTGGCCTACACGCTGCTGAGCTACTTTGCCGTCAGCATGCACCGCCGCCTGCTGTGGTTCACGGTGCCCTCGCAGGCGGTGCAGATCCTGCCGCTGTTCGTGGCTGCGCACGCGGTGTCGTTCATCGTCCGCATGATCGCGGGCGGCATGCTGCCGGGCTGGGAACTGGCGCTGGCGCCGCTGTTCGAAAGCCTGCTCTGGCCGCTGGCGACATGGTTGCTGCTGGCCCCGCAGCGCCGCCCGCCCGACCCGGATCAGAATCGGCCGTTGTGAAGTACTCACCCCCGAAGCGGCCGGCGGCCGCCTCCCCCTCAAGGGGCCAGCAGCAGCGGCCTGGCAGAGCCGGTTCCACGGTGTTCGCTTGCCGCTCGGGCGGTGGAAAACTGGCGTGGTTGCGATGACGGAACTGAAGAATGTCGAACAGGAACTGAGCCGCTTCCGCAGGCGGCTGCTGGCCGCCGCCGCGTTTGTGCTGTTCGCGTTCGGGCTGCTGTCGGCACGCCTGGTCTACCTGCAGATCTACAAGCACGAAGAGCTGTCGACCCAGGCCGAAAACAACCGCATCGCGGTGGTGCCCATCGTCCCCAACCGCGGGCTCATCGTGGACCGCAACGGCGTCGTGCTGGCCAACAACTACTCGGCCTACACGCTGGAGATCATGCCGGCCAAGGTGAGCGACCTGGACGCACTGATCGACCGGCTGGCCGAGGTGATCGACGTGCAGCCGCGCGACCGCAAGCGCTTCAAGCGGCTGATGGACGAAAGCAAGAGCTTCGAGTCGCTGCCGATCCGCACCAAGCTGAGTGACGAAGAAGTGGCGCGCTTCACCGCGCAGCGCTTCCGCTTTCCGGGTGTCGACATCAAGGCGCGGCTGTTTCGCAACTACCCGCTGGGCGAGGTGGGCAGCCACCTGATCGGCTACATCGGCCGCATCAACCAGGCCGAAAAGGAAAAGATCGAGGAGTCGGAAGACGAGTCGAACTACCGCGGCACCGAGTACATCGGCAAGCTCGGCGTCGAGCAAAGCTACGAGACGCAACTGCACGGCAGCACCGGTTTCGAAGAGGTCGAAACCAGCGCCGCGGGCCGCCCGGTGCGCCGCCTGCGCAGCCATCCCGCCACGCCGGGCCACATGCTGGTGATGAGCATCGACATCCGCCTGCAGGCGCTGGTGGAGGAGATGTTCGGCGACCGCCGCGGTGCGCTGGTGGCGCTGGACCCGCGCAACGGCGAGGTGCTCGCCTTCGTCAGCAAACCCACCTTCGACCCGAATCTGTTCGTGGACGGCATCGATGTCGAGTCGTGGCGCGAGCTGAACGAATCCATCGACAAGCCGCTGCTGAACCGGGCCCTCCGAGGCACCTATCCGCCGGGCTCCACCTTCAAGCCGTTCATGGCGATGGCCGCGCTGAACACCGGCAAACGCAGCCCCACCACGGTCATCTACGACGGCGGCACCTTCCAGTTCGGCAACCACACCTTCCGCAGCCACGGCGACGGCGGCCTGGGCTCGGTGGACATGGTGCGCAGCATCGTCAAGTCGAGCAACGTGTACTACTACTCGCTGGCGAATGAGATGGGTGTGGACCTGATGCACGACCAGCTCAAGCCGATGGGCTTCGGCCGCAAGACCGGCATCGACATCGAAGGCGAGGTCACCGGCCTGCTGCCGTCCACCGAGTGGAAACGGCGCGCCTACAAGCGGCCCGAGCAGCAGAAGTGGTACGCCGGCGAGACCATCTCGCTCGGCATCGGCCAGGGCTACAACAACTTCACGATGCTGCAACTCGCCTCGGCCACCGCCACACTGGTGTCGGGCGGGCAGCGCTTCCAGCCGCGCCTGGTGCGCGAGATCGAAGACGTGTTGACGCACGAACGCAAGAGCGTGGCGCACGAGGCGGTCGAGCCGCTGCCGTTCAAGCCCGAACATGTGGAGCTGATCACGCGCGCGTTGTACGGCGTGACTCAAGAAGGCACATCGGTGCGCTCGTTCGTCGGTGCGCCGTACAAGAGCGGCGGCAAGACCGGCACCGCGCAGGCGGTGGGCATCAAGGCGAACGAAAAGTACAACGCCGCCAAGATCGACGAGCACAAGCGCGACCACTCGCTGTACACCGCATTCGCGCCCGTCGATTCGCCCACCATCGCGCTGGCCGTGGTGGTCGAGAATGCCGGCTTCGGCTCCGAGGCGGCGGCGCCGATGGCGCGCCGGGTCTTCGACTATTGGCTGCGTGGCCAGTACCCCAGCGTCGAAGACATGGCGCTGACGAAAGAAGGCAAGTCGGGTTCGCCCAGCGGCACGCCGCGGGTCGCCACGGCAGTGCCACTGCCCGGCGGCGCGGCCGTGGCGGTGACGCTGCCGGCCAGCGCTGCGTCGGCGGCCTCGGCAGCATCGGCAGCGTTGACCGCGGCCCAGCGCGTGGCTGCGGCGGGGGTCGTCCGTTGAGCGCGGTCTTCGAGTCGCCTTCGATCTGGCAGCGCGCCAAGCCGGTGTTCACCGGGTTCGACCTGCCGCTGCTGGTTGCCATCGTGCTGATGGGAGTGGCCGGCCTGGTCACCATGTATTCGGCCGGCTTCGACCACGGCACGCGCTTCATCGACCATGGCCGCAACATGCTGCTGGCGGCGGCGGTGCTGTTTCTGGTGGCGCAGATCCCGCCGCAGCGGCTGATGGCGCTGGCTGTGCCGCTGTACCTGTTCGGGGTGGCGCTGCTGGTGGCCACCGCGGTGATGGGCGTCACCAAGAAGGGCGCGACCCGTTGGTTGAACGTCGGCGTCGTCATCCAGCCCAGCGAGATCCTGAAAATCGCCATGCCGCTGATGCTGGCCTGGTGGTTTCAACGCCGTGAGGGGCAGTTGCGCATCCCCGATTTCGTGATCGCGCTGATGATTCTGGCGGTGCCGGTGGGCCTGATCGTCAAGCAGCCCGACCTGGGCACCGCCATCCTGGTTTTGTCGGCCGGCCTGTACGTGATCTTCTTTGCCGGCCTGTCGTGGCGCATCGTGATTCCGGTGCTGCTGCTCGGGGCCGTTGCGATCACCGCGCTGGTGCTGTCGGAAGACCACATCTGCCAGAGCGACGTGAAGTGGCCGATGCTGCGCGACTACCAGAAGAACCGCGTCTGCACCCTGCTCGACCCGACCACCGACCCGCTCGGCAAGGGCTTCCACATCATCCAGGGAATGATCGCCATCGGCTCCGGTGGCATCGATGGCAAGGGTTTCATGAAGGGCACGCAGACGCACCTCGAATTCATCCCCGAGCGCACCACCGACTTCATCTTCGCCGCCTTCTCGGAAGAGTTCGGCCTGATCGGCTGCGCCGGCTTGCTGGTCGGCTTCATCTTCCTGATCTTTCGCGGCCTGATGATCGCCGCCGAGGCACCCACGGTGTTCACGCGGCTGCTGGCCGGGGCCATCACGCTGAGCTTCTTCACCTACGCCTTCGTCAACATGGGCATGGTCAGCGGCATCCTGCCGGTGGTGGGCGTGCCGCTGCCGTTCATCAGCTACGGCGGCACCGCGATGGTGTCGCTCGGCCTCGCGTTGGGGATGCTGATGTCGATCTCGAAGAGCCGGCGCCTGGTCCAGAGTTGACATGCTGCGCGCAGGCTTCATCGGCATCGGCAACATGGGCTGGGGCATGGCGGCGCGGCTGCTGTCGCACGGCTGGCCGGTGGCGGTGCACGACATCGACGAGGCCCGTCTGACGGTGGCCGTCGGCGCTGGAGCCCAGGGCTGTGGCGACGCGTTCGAGCTGGCGTCACACAGCGACTGCGTCATCGTCGCCGTCGTCGATGCGGCGCAAGCCGAGGAGGTCGTGTTCGGTCTGCGGGGCTGTGCGGATGCGATGGTCGCCGGCCAGGCGGTGATGCTGTGCCCCACCATCGGCCCGGCCGACACCGAGCGCTTGGCCGCCCAACTGGCGCAGCGCGGCATCGACTGCATCGACGCCCCGATGTCGGGCGGCCCGGCGCGCGCCCGCGACGGCTCGATGAGTTTGATGGTCGCCTGCGCGGACGCGGTGTTCGAGCGCCACCGAGCGCTGCTCGATGCGCTGTCGTCGAAGGTGTTTCGCATCAGCCAGCGGCCGGGCGACGGCACGCGCACCAAGCTCGTCAACAACCTGCTCGCCGGCATCAACCTGGCCGGTGCGGCCGAGGTGATGGCGCTGGCCGAACGGGTCGGGCTGGACCTGTCGCGCACGCTCGACGTGATCGAGCAGTCCAGCGGCCAGAGCTGGATCGGCAGCGACCGCATGCGCCGCGCCATCGCGGGCGATTACGCGGCGCGCGCCCACACCACGCTGCTGAACAAGGACACGCACCTGGCGCTGCAAATGGCCAACGACGCAGGTGTGAATGCGAGCGCCAGCCTGGGTGCGCTGGCGGCGGCGCAGTTCGCACGCGCCTGTGAGGCCGGCTTTGCCGCGCTCGACGACGCCAGCCTGTTCGAGTTGCTGCGCCGCGCGGACAGCGCCTGATCAGGCCTTGCGGCGGGCCGGCGCTGCCTTGCCGAGAAACGCGGTGTCGATGTCCAGCGTGGACTTCAGCCCTACATCCTTGCCATGCTTCTTCAACCAGCGCGTGGTCGCACCTCGGCCCAGCTCGAACAACTGCTTCAGAAACGCCAGCTCGGTGTTGAACTTGCTGTTCGCGTTGAAGCCGGACAAGCCGTCGTCGTCAGCCACCATGTGCAGGCGCAGGTCTTTGTAGCGGCCGGGATCGAGCTTGTTTTCGCGCAGCAGGCGCGACACGAAACCGATGGCGCGCATCTCGCCGATCAGGCTGGCGTTGAAGGTGATCTCGCTCAACCGGTCGAGGATGTCCATGCTGCGCGTCGGCGTGCCGGGGCGCGCCAGCGGGTTGATCTTGACCAGCAGCAGGTCCAGCGCGCGGCTGTCGTAGATCAGCGGAAACAACGCCGGGTTGCCGGTGTAGCCGCCGTCCCAATAAGGCTCACCGTCGATCTCGACCGCCTGGAAGATGAACGGCAAACAGGCCGAGGCCAGCAGCGCGTCCACGCTCAGCTCGGTGCCGGTGAAGACCCGTGCCTGCCCGGTGTGCACGCTCGTCGCGGTGATGAACAACGCGATCTCGCAGCGCCGCATCGCGGCCTCGTCCACGTGGCGCAGCAGCACGTCGCGCAGCGGGTTCAGGTTGAGCGGGTTGAACTCGTACGGGCTGAACGAGCGGAAGAAGGAGTTCACCCACTGGTAGCCGGGCAGCTTGTCGAATGCGAACGGGTTGGCTGCCGCGTTGCTGTGGTTGCCGGCAAACGGGCTGAAGGCACCGCCCGCGCTGCTGATGTCGCGCCAGAATGCACCAAGCGCCTTGCGCGCCCCTTCGCGACCGCCCGACGTGAAGCCGGTGGCCAGCACGGCGGCATTCAAGGCGCCGGCGCTGGTGCCGGAGATGGCGCAGAAGTCGAACGACCCGTCTTCCAGCAGCCGGTCGAGCACGCCCCAGGTGAATGC
>JANNEI010000130.1:0-1578 GCA_031378565.1 Burkholderiales bacterium | reverse complement strand
GTTCGACGACGTGCGCGTGCGCCGTGCCATCGCCGCCGCGATCGACCGGCAGGCGGTGATCGACGGCGCGCAGCAAGGCTTCGGCAAACCCATCGGCAGCCACATGGTGCCCAGCGACGCCGGCTATGTCGACCTGACCGGCGTGAACCCGTACAACCCCGAAAAGGCGAAGGCGCTGCTGAAGGAAGCCGGTGTGGCCTTGCCGCTGAACGTGACGCTGACGCTGCCGCCACCCGAATACGCACGCAAGGGCGGCGAGATCGTGGCGGCGCAACTGGCCAAGGTCGGCATCAACGCCAAGATCGAAAACGTCGAGTGGGCGCAGTGGCTCAGCGGCCCGTTCAAGGGCAACTTCGACCTGACCATCATCAGCCACGTGGAGCCGCTGGACTTCGACCGCTACGCCGACCCGGCCTACTACTGGGGCTACGACAGCAAGGCCTACCGCGACCTGGTGGCCACCTACAACAGCACCGGCGACAGCAAGGCGCGGCTGAAGGTGCTGGGCGACATTCAAAAGCAGCTCGCCACCGATTCGGTCAACGCCTACATGTTCCAGTTGCCGCAGTTCGCGGTAGCGAAGAAGAACCTGAAGGGCCTGTGGAGCAGCTCGCCGATCTTCGCGAACGACATGGGCGCGGTGAGCTGGCAGTAGGCAATTGGCATCAGGCAATTGGCATTCGGCAGCGGAGTTTTCATGCGCCACCTTCACGATCTGACCGCCACTGAACTGCTGGCGGCCTATTCCGCACGAAGCTTGTCGCCCGTGGAGGTGACGCGCGATGTGCTGCAGCACATCGGCACCTGGGAGCCGCACCTGCATGCCACCTACGCGCTCGACGCCGAGGCCGCGCTGGTGCAGGCCGAGGCCTCGCAGGCGCGCTGGCTGAAGGGCGCGCCGCAGGGTCCGCTGGACGGCGTGCCGGTCACCATCAAGGAGAACATCGCGACGCAGGGCGTGCCGATGCCGATCGGTTGCGCCGCCAGCGTGTTGACGCCGGCCGAGCGCGACGCGCCGCCGGCCGCGCGGCTGCGCGAGGCCGGCGCGGTGATCCTGGGCAAGACCACGATGCCCGACTACGGCATGTTGTCGTCGGGCTTGTCCAGCTTTCACCCGCTCACCCGCAACCCCTGGGACCTGAGCAAGAACCCGGGCGGCTCCAGTGCCGGTGCCGGTGCCGCCGCCGCCGCCGGCTACGGGCCGCTGCACCTGGGCACCGACATCGGCGGCTCGGTGCGCCTGCCGGCGGGCTGGTGCGGCATTTTCGCGCTGAAGCCCAGCCTGGGTCGCATTCCGATAGACCCGCCGTATGCCGGCCGGGTCGCAGGTCCGATGACGCGCACGGTCGAAGACGCCGCGCTGATGATGGCCACGTTGAGCCTGCCCGACGTGCGCGACGCGATGAGCCTGCCGTACCAGGACTTCGCGTGGTCGCTGTTGCAGCGCGACGTGAAGGGCCTGCGCATCGGGCTGCTGCTCGACGCCGGCTGGGGCAGCGCGGTGCAGCCCGAGGTGAGGGCGGCGGTCGAGGCGGCGGCACGGGTGTTCGAGTCCGCCGGTGCCATCGTCACGCCGAT
>JANNEI010000101.1:0-5147 GCA_031378565.1 Burkholderiales bacterium | reverse complement strand
GACATCAAGCGCGCCTACCGCAAGCTGGCGCGCAAGTACCACCCCGATGTCAGCAAAGAGGCCGACGCAGAAGCGCGCTTCAAGGAACTGGCCGAGGCGTACGAAGCGCTCGGCGACGCTGAGAAGCGCGCCGCTTACGACGACGTGGTGGAACGCCACCGCAACGGCCAGCAGTTCGAACCGCCGGGACGCGACAGCGGCTACGAGTTCAGCGGCCGCGGCATGGGCGACGAAGACTTCAGCCACAGCGACTTCTTCGAGGCGCTGTTCGGGCGCCAGGCTGCGGGCGCACGCGGCCCGCGCAGCAGCGGCCCGCGGGCCGGCGGCGACCACCACGCCAAGGTGCAGATCGATCTGCGGGACGCGTACAGGGGTGGCCGCCGCAGCATCACGCTGCGGGTGCCGACGCTGAACACGCAGGGACAGATGGAGCTGCTGAACCGACAGCTGGACGTGAACATTCCGGCTGGCATTCGCGCCGGGCAGCACCTGCGCCTGGGCGGCCAGGGCGGGCCGGCGCACGGTGACGCACCCGCCGGTGACCTGTACCTCGAAATCGAGTTCGCACCGCACCCGTATTTCCGCGTCGAAGGCCGCGACGTGTACATCGATCTACCCGTGGCACCGTGGGAAGCCGCGCTGGGTGCCAGCGTCACCGTGCCGACGCCCGACGGCAGCGTGGAGCTGACCGTGCCTGCCGGCTCCACGCCGGGGCGCAAGCTGCGGCTGAAGGGCAAGGGGCTGCCCAGCGTGCCGCCGGGCGACCTGTACGCGGTGCTGTCGATCGCCTTGCCGCCAGCGGACACGGCACCCTCGCGCGAGGCCTACCTGGGCATGGCGAAAAACTTCGGCGAGTTCGACCCGCGCCGCTCACTGAAAGCATGAACCCGATGGACGATGCGAACAGACCGGTGACGCACAGCGTCTTCGTCGAACAAGAGGTCGAGTTCACGCTGGTGGAGCTGAGCCGCGCCTGCCGTGCCGACGTCGAACAACTGGTATTGCTGGTGCACGAAGGCGTGCTCACGCCGAGAGGCGGAGGTGGCAACGACAACGACAACGGCAGCGCAGAGCACTGGCGCTTCGAGGGCCACTCGCTGCACCGCGCACGGGTGGCGCTGCGCCTGACGAGAGACCTCGAAATGAGCCTCACCGGCACCGCGCTGGTGCTCGACCTGCTGGACGAGATCGAAGCCCTGCGCTCACGCTTGCGGCGCGTCAGCGGTCAGTGATGCGTTGGAGCATTCGTCGGTGCATTCGTTGGTGAATTCGTTGGTGCATCCACCGGTGCCGGAACCGCGCTGACAGGTTCACTTTCCGCTTGAGTCGACGCCCGCGATCCGCGCAGGCGCAAGGCATTGGTGATGACCGACACCGAGCTCAGGCTCATCGCCAGCGCGGCAATCATCGGCGACAGCAGCCAGCCGGTGAACGGGTACAGCACACCCGCCGCCAACGGGATGCCCAGCGCGTTGTAGACGAAGGCGAAGCCGAGGTTCTGCTTCATGTTGGCGACCGTGTCGTCGGAGATGGCCCGCGCCTGCGCAATGCCGCGCAGGTCGCCCTTGACCAGGGTCACCTGCGCGCTGTTCATCGCCACGTCGGTGCCGGTGCCCATGGCCACGCCCACATCGGCCTTGGCAAGTGCGGGCGCGTCGTTGATGCCGTCTCCGGCCATCGCGACGATGCGGCCTTCGCGCTGCAGCTTGTCCACCAGCGCCAGCTTGTCCGCCGGCTTGACCTCGCCGAACACCTCGGTGATGCCCAGCGTCGCGGCCACCGCCCTGGCCGTGGTCAGCCCGTCGCCGGTGGCCATGATCACGCGCATGCCGCTCGCCTTCAAGGTGGCCAGCGCCTCGGCGGTGCTGGCCTTGATCGGGTCGGACACCGCCAGCAGACCGGCGGGCTGGCCGCCGACTGCGAGGAACATCACGCTGGCCCCTTCGCCGCGCAGCGCTTCGGCCTGCACCTTCAGCGAATCGACCGGCACACCGAGCTGTTCCATCAGCGCCGTGTTGCCGAGCGCCAGCGCCTTGCCGCCGACGCTGCCGCGCACGCCGATGCCGCTGCCCGACTCGAAGCCCACGGCCGTGTCGAGCCCCATGCCGCGCTCGCGCGCGGCGCTGACGATGGCCGCGGCCAGCGGGTGTTCGCTGCCCTGGTCGAGGCTGGCCGCCAGGCGCAGCACCTCGTCCTCGGCAAAGCCGGCCGCCGCCACCGCGCGGTCGAAGCGCGGCCGGCCCTCGGTCAGGGTGCCGGTCTTGTCGACGATCAGCGTGTCGACCTTGCGGAAGTTCTCGATCGCCGCGGCGTCGCGGAACAGCACGCCCTGCGTGGCCGCCTTGCCGGTGGCCACCATGATCGACATCGGCGTGGCCAGTCCGAGCGCGCAGGGGCAGGCAATGATCAGCACCGCCACCGCATTCACCAGCCCGAAGACCCAGCTCGGCTCAGGGCCGAACAGGCCCCACACCACGAAGGTCAACAGCGCGATGCCGACCACGGTGACGACGAAGTAGCCCGCCACCTGGTCGGCCATGCGCTGCATCGGCGCCCTGGAGCGCTGCGCCTGCACCACCATCTGCACGATGCTCGCCAGCACGGTTTGCGAGCCGACCTTTTCGGACCGCATCACCAGCGCGCCGGTCGTGTTCAGCGTGGCACCGATCAGCTTGTCGCCAACGCGCTTGCTGACCGGCATCGGCTCGCCGGTCAGCATCGATTCGTCGACCGCGCTGCCACCCTCGGTGACGACGCCGTCGACCGGCACCTTTTCACCGGGGCGCACGCGCAGCAGGTCGCCGACGTGGACATGGGTGAGTGGAATATCTTCCTCGCCGCCGCCGGCATTGATGCGGCGCGCCGTCTTGGGGGCCAGGCCGAGCAGCGACCGGATCGCCGCCGAGGTCTGCGAGCGCGCCTTGAGTTCGAGCATCTGGCCCAGCAAGGTGAGCGAGATGATCACCGCAGCCGCCTCGAAGTACACCGACACCCGGCCCATGCTGACGAACGATGCGGGGAAGACGCCCGGTGCCATGGTGGCGACCACGCTGTAGACGAAAGCCGCCGCCGTGCCCAGGCCGATCAGCGTCCACATGTTCGGGCTGCGGTTGCGCACCGACTGCGCGCCCCGCACGAAGAACGGCCAGCCGGCCCACAGCACGATCGGAAGCGTCAGCACGAGTTCGATCCAACTCTGCGTGGCCATCTGGAACCACTGCAAGCGGTGGCCGGCCATCGCCAGCACGGTGACGACGACGGTCAGCGGCAGCGTCCAGTAAAAACGCCGCCGGAAGTCGATCAGCTCGGGGCTTTCGCCTTCGTCCAGCGTGGGCATCGCCAGCTCCAGCGCCATGCCGCACTTGGGGCAGGCACCGGGGTGGTCCTGCCGGATCTCGGGGTGCATCGGGCAGGTGTAGATGCTGCCGGCGGATACCGACTCGGCGACGGGTGATTGTGTGGCGGGCGGGCCGACCGTCGCCGCCGTCGCCACCACTGAATACCTGGCCGGATCGGCGCTGAACTTCGCCTTGCAGCCGGCGCTGCAAAAGTAGACCGGCCTGCCTTCGTGCTGCAGCATGTGCTGCGATTGCGCAGTGACCGTCATGCCGCAGACCGGGTCTTTCAACACCGCTGCGGTGGCGTCACCGGCCTGCAATGGGGGGACAGGATGCATGGAGGCTGGGTCTGCCTGGCTAGCGGCTCACCAGGCGACACGCCCCATTGCAGCGGGCGCAGGCTTCGGCGTACTCCAGCTCCAGCAATGCGCGCCGCATGATCGTTCTCGCGTCGCCGTTGGCCGGGCCGACGCGGGCCAGTTCCAGGCACAGCGCCGCCACCTTGTTGCATGCCGCCACGCAATCGTTCACGATCTTGTTCAGCATGGCATGTCCCCTCATGCCCGCTTGCGGGCGACTCGTTTCGGCGCGGTCGCAGGCACCGGCACCGCGGCGCTCTTGGCCGCGGGCTTGCGTTTGGCCAGACTCTTGGCCAGCAGCTCGGTCAGGTCCACCACGTTCGATGTGCCGGCTTCGGCAGCCTCCTCGACCGGCGTCACGGTTTCGGTCTGGCCGGCCTTCACCTTCTGGTTCACCAGGCCGTGCACCGCCGCGCTGAAACCGTCTGCGTAGTCTTCGGCCTTCCAGGTGCTGGTCATGTCGCCGATCAATTGCGCCGCCATCTTCAACTCGGCCGGCTTCAGGCTGGCGGCCGACTTGCCTTCGGCCGGCAACTTCAGTTCGTCGAGCGGGCGGATTTCACTGGCCCAGCGGATGGTGTTGAGCACCAGCGCGGCACCCGAGGGGATCAGCGCGGCCAGGTGCTCCTTCGTGTGCATCACCACGCGGGCAATGCCGATCACGCCCGCTTCCAGCATCGACTCGCGCAACAGGGCGTACACCTTGTCGCCCTTGCCGCTGGGTTCGAGGTAGTACGGACGCTCCAGCAGCAGGAACGGAATTTCCGCCGCCTTGACGAAGCACTCGATCTCGATCGTCTGCGTGGACTTGGGGAACGCCGCCTTGATCTCGTCCTCGCTCAACACCACGTAGTCGCCGTCGTCCTGCTTGATGCCCTTGACGATGTCGTCCTTCAGGATTTCCTTGCCGGTGCGCTTGTTGACGCGCTTGTAGCCGACGGGGTCCATCGAGCGCTTGTCGAGCCAGTCGAAATCGATGCCGACTTCCTGCGAGGCCGGGTACATCGCGATCGGCACATGCACCAGCCCGAAGCTGATGGCTCCCTTCCAGATCGCGCGCGGCATCGAAGCTCCTTGAGTTTGGGTCGATGCTGCACTTCGCGCGGCGCGCCGGTCGTAGGCGATGGAAGCGATGTGTTGTAGGAAATACGCGCGGCTCCCTCGCCCCTTTGGGGAGAGGGTTGGGGTGAGGGGCGTCGCCCCAAATGGATGTCATTCGATGGCCCTCACCCCTGCCCCCTCCCAGAGGGAGAGGGAGCAAGAAACCCTGACGCAGTCAATCGCCCAGCAGTTCGCCGACCGGTTTCAGGTCGTCCACCCGGTCGCACACGGCCTTGATGGCCATCAGGATGGGCACGCCCAGGAACAGCCCCCACACGCCCCACAACCAGCCCCAGGCGAGCACGCCGACGAAGACGGCGACGGGGTTCATGCGGCTGGCGCGGCTGGT
>JANNEI010000086.1:0-2503 GCA_031378565.1 Burkholderiales bacterium | reverse complement strand
TGCCACGCTGCGTTCCTCGTGGCCCAGGTGGCGCGGCAGCACGTCGGCCGGTGTGGTGCCCTTGCCCAGGTCGTGGCCCAGGCAGGCGAAGCGCACCGACAACGGTGCGTTCAGGCGCGCCGACATGTCGAGCACCATCATCAGGTGAATCCCGGTGTCGATCTCGGGGTGGTAATCGACCCGCTGTGGCACGCCCCACAGCCGGTCCACCTCGGGCAGCAGGCGGGCCAGCGCGCCGCAGCCGCGCAGCACCTCGAACATGCGCGACGGTTTTTTCTCCATCAGCCCGCGCGACAACTCCTGCCAGACACGCTCGCTGACCAGCGCATCCACTTCGCCGCCGTCGACCATGCGGCGCATCAGCGCGGCGGTTTCCGGAGCCACCTCGAAATCGGTGAAGCGCGCCGCGAAGCGCGCCAGCCGCAGGATGCGCACCGGGTCTTCGGCGAATGCCGGCGACACGTGGCGCAGCAGCTTCAGCTGCAGGTCGCGCTGCCCGCCGTGCGGGTCGGTGATGCGGCCCGCCTCGTCTTGCGCCATCGCATTGATGGTCAGGTCGCGGCGCAGCAAGTCGTCTTCGAGGGTGACGCCCGGGTCGGCATGAAAACTGAAGCCGTGTTAGCCCGGCGCGGTCTTGCGCTCGGTGCGTGCCAGCGCCACTTCGTCTTTCGTCTGCGGGTGCAGGAAGACCGGAAAGTCCTTGCCTACCGGGGTGAATCCCGCCGCCAGCATGCGCTCGGGGGTTTCGCCCACCACCACCCAGTCGCGGTCGGTCACCGGCAAGCCGAGCAAGGCGTCGCGCACTGCACCACCGACCATCCACATCTTCATTCGGGCAGTGTAGAAGCCCGCGGTCGGTGGGCCGGGCTCAGCGCGACTTTCGGTACGGTTCCTCGAAGTCCAGGTAGTCGCGCTCGGCCAGCGCTTCTGCGATCCACACCGCCACACCGGGCGCGGTCTGCACCTGGTGCATGTAGTCGGCGACGACGGGCGGCACGGGCAGGCCGTAGCTCGCCAGGCGCATCACCACCGGGGCAAAGTAGGCGTCGGCAATCGTGAAGGTGCCGAACAGGAACGGCCCGCCGTGCGCGGTCAGCAGTTCAGTCCAGAGTTGAACGATGCGCGCCAGGTCGGCCTGCGCTGCCGGTTGCTCGGCGAGCACCCGCGGCCCCACGTCCGGCAGGTTCGCCTCGATGTTCATCGGAAAATGACTGCGCAGCGCGCTGAAGCCGGCGTGCATCTCGGCGCACACGCTGCGAGCGCGGGCGCGGGCTTGAACGCCGGCGGGCCAGAGCTGCTTTTCAGGAAACTTTTCGGCCAGGTACTCGGCGATGGCCAGTGTGTCCCAGACCGCGAAGCCGTCGTCCACCAGCACTGGCACGCGTCCCGCGCCGGTCACGTGGGCCAGTCGCGTCTTGAAGTTCGAATCGGCCGAAAAGGCGTCGAAGCGCAACATGACTTCGTCGAACGGGATGCCGACTTGCCGCATCAGCACCCACGGGCGCATCGACCAGGACGAGTAGTTCTTGTTGCCGATGTAGAGCTGCATGAGAGGTTCCTTTTTAGCGCCCCCAGGCCGACGACACACGTCGGCCGCCCCCCGAGGGGATGCCGGAAAGTGGCGAAGCCACTTTTCCTTGAGAGCCCGCGATCATCGACGACAGTCGAGGCGTCGGCGATGACAACCCGGTCGCGCATCGATGCGTTTTGCGCATCGAGCAGCCGCCTGCCTCAGCCGCGCCCGGCACTGCGCCGCAGCGGGTCGAGCCGCGCCACGCCACCGCGCCGGCCGAGCACCGCGGGCATCACGCTCTCGATCGCTGCGGCGTCGATGCCCAGCGTTGCCAGGCCGGGCGCGCCGGGGCTGGCCACGTTGGGCACGCGCATGGAGTCGATGTTGTCGCGCGACATCAGCGGCTCGCCCGGCAGGCATTCCATCGCCAGCGCCTGCAGCCGCCCGGCAAATGCGGGCAGCGCCAGCACCGGCCGCACGTGGCCCGACCAGCGGCCCGCCAGCCGCACCAGATCGCCCAGCGTGTACTGCGTCGGGCCGGCGCATTCGAGGGTCTGGCCGATGCTGGACGGCGTGTCCAGGCAGGCCACGATGGCGCGCGCCACGTCTTCCACCCAGACCGGTTGAAAGCGCGCCTGTGCGCCGGCCAGCGGCATCACCGGAAACACCGCCTGCAACTGTGCAAACAGGTTGATGAAGCGGTCGTGCTCGCCGAACATCACCGACGGGCGCAGCAGCGTCAGGTCCAGGTCGGCGTCGCGCAGCGCGCGCTCGCCACCGGCCTTTGAGCGCAGGTAGCGCGAGGGGGCTTGCTCGCCCACGCCCAGCGCGCTGACATGCACCACGCGACGCACGCCCGCGGCCGTGCAGGCGGCGGCCAGGCGGCGCGGCAAGTCCACATGCGCCTTCTGGAACTCGGCCTCGCTGCCATGCAGCACCGCCACCAGGTTGACGACGGCGTCGCGGCCGGCCACCAGCTGCGCCAGTTGC
>JANNEI010000065.1:0-4027 GCA_031378565.1 Burkholderiales bacterium | reverse complement strand
CAAGAACAAGGCCAGCAAGGCGATCGACTTCAAGAACAAGGAAGAAGGCTTTGCGTCGTTCAACGCGAATGGCACCGGGCCGTTCATGCTGGTGTCGCGCCAGCCCGATGTGAAGACCGTCTACAAGCGTAACCCCAACTGGTGGGGAACCTTCGAAGGCAACGTGCAGGAAGTGGTGTACACGCCGATCAAGAGCGACGCCACCCGCGTGGCCGCGCTGCTGTCGGGCGAGATCGACTTCATCCTCGACCCGGCGCCGCAGGACGTGAACCGCGTGCGCACCACGGCCGGCACCAAGATCATCGACGGCCCAGAGAACCGTGTGGTGTTCATCGGCATGGACCAGTCGCGCGACGAGTTGCTGTACAGCAGCGTGAAGGGCAAGAACCCGTTCAAGGACATCCGTGTTCGCAAGGCGCTGTACGACTCGATCGACATCGAGACCATCAAGACCAAGCTGATGCGCAACCAGGCCTACCCGACCGGCGGCATCACGCCGTCGCCGCTGGCGGCCTTCAACGACCCGGCCATCGAAACGCGCAGGCCGTACGACCTGGAAGGTGCCAAGAAGCTGATGATCGACGCCGGCTACCCGCAGGGGTTTGAAGTGACGCTGGACTGCCCGAACAACCGCTACATCAACGACGAGGAAATCTGCCAGACGCTGGCCGCCACCTGGGCCAAGCTGAACGTGAAGGTCCGCGTCAACGGCATGCCGCGCTCGACCTATTTCCCCAAGGTGCAGAAGTTCGACACCTCGATGTACATGCTGGGCTGGGGCGGTGCCAGCACCGACGCAGAAAGCACGCTGACACCGGTGCTGCGCAGCCGCGGTGAAGGTGGCGTGGGTGCCTGGAACTTCGGTGGCTACAAAAACGTGAAGTTCGACGAGTTGGCGGCCGCCTCCAGCAAGGAAGGCGACCCGAAGAAGCGTGAGCAACTGATCCGCGCGGCACTGAAAGAGCACAACGAGCAGGTCAACCACCTGCCGCTGCACCGCCAGGTGATTCCCTGGGGTGCGCGTGCCAATGTGGACGTGGTGCACCGCGCCGACAACTGGCTGGAATGGCGCTGGGTCACCATCAAGTAGCCCAGGCGCGGCGCGCGCCGCCCTCTGCCTGAGCAATTGACTTGCATTGAACGAAAAAAGGTCGCCAGAGGCGACCTTTTTGCTTGGCGAAAGACTGAAGGGATTCAGGCTTCGGCTTTGGCTGCCTTGCGGCGTGCGGCGTAGCCAACGCCGGCCAGGCCGAGCAGCATCAACGCGTAGGTTTCGGGTTCCGGGGTCGTGCCGGTGACGGTGGCCGACAGCAGGTTCTCGAACATCACCTTGTTGTCGTTGCTGGCGGCGCTCACGTTGTCCCAGACGTTCTGGTCGGTGATCAGGAAGATGCTGCCAGCGCCGACGGCCTGGTAGGCCATCATGATCAGGCTGTGGTTGATGCCGGTCATCAGTGCCTTGGCATTGCCGCCGAGCACCAGCGAAGCGAAGCAGGCGTAGTTGTAGGTATTCACGCCCACCGTCAGGGGATCGACCAGGATCTGACCGTTGCCCACCGTGGCGTCGTGGAAGCCCGCGTCCGGAAAGTCGACGTTGATGTTGATGTTGCCGCCCAGCGCCGTCACGGCCGCGGCGATGCGTGCGTTTTCCTGCGGTGCAAAAGCGCCGTGCTCGCCCATGAAGGCGATGCGGCCGCCGCTGTTCATGAAGTTCTTCATGACCGTGATGTCGCCGGCGCTGTAAGCCGCGGCAGGCTGAACGGCCCACAGCAACTCGACGCCTGCCAGGTTGCCCGCGGTCAACGAACCGATGATGTTGCTGTCAGCACCCGTCAGGTTGTCGTAGAAGTTGTTGATGACGTTGAGACCGAAGCGGTCGCCGTAGACGGCCACGTCGCGGCTGCCAGCCGACATGGCGGCGCTGCTGGCCAGGGTGATCCCGGCTGCGATGAGAGAGAGGGCAAATTTTTTCATGAAGACTCCCGGGTCTGAAGATGTTTGGAGTGGCGCGGTGCCGACCACCGAACGAAAGGCTGTGAATTCATTCACAGTGCGCAAAGTGTAAGTTTCTGAAAGCCCGCTGCTATCCCCCTGTTCGGGGGGCGGACGGAACTTTCCTGACCGTCAGTCAGGGGGTTTGTTGGCGGCGCAGCACCGGGATGTCGGCGTCACGCTTGCAGGCGGGGAACTGGCCTGGCTTCCCCTGCCTTATCCCGCTCAAGTTTTCAGCCCCACCCGGAACAATGGCATGGCGTCGATTCACGGCGTCATGCGATGGCTGACCAAGACTCACAGAACAAGACACTCCCCGCGTCCGAACGCAAGCTGATCAAGGCTCGCGAAGAGGGCCAGGTCGCGCGCTCACGCGACCTGTCGCACTTCGCGGTGGTGGCGGGCGGCGGCGGGCTGCTGGTGCTGCTGGCACCGCTGGCCATGGGCTGGATGCGCGACCTGCTGGCCAACGCGCTGCGCTTCGATGCCAGCGCGCTGGCGGGGCCGGCGTCGATGTCGCAGCAACTCGGCACGCTGACCCTCAAGTGGATGCTCGGCGTGGTGCCCCTCGGCTTGGCGATTGCCGGCGGGGCGATCCTGGGCAGCGTGGCCATCGGTGGCTGGAACTGGACCCTGAAGCCGCTGGCACCGAAGTTCGACAAGCTGAACCCGCTGACCGGCATGTCCCGCCTCGTCTCCAAGCAGCAATTGATCGACGCGTTGAAGGCCTGCGGCCTGGCGCTGCTGCTGGGTGCCATCGGCGCGTTCTACCTGAAGACGCACATCGACGACTTCAGCAGCATGCTGGGCATGTCGCTGCACGGCGCGCTGCCGCACCTCGGGCAGGTCATCCTGGGCGGCTTGCTGCTGATGGTGCTGGTGCTGGCCGCGTTCGCCGCGGTCGACGCACCGCTGCAACGCCACCTGCTGGGCCAGCGCCTGCGCATGAGCCACCAGGAACGCCGGCAGGAAAGCAAGGAGTCCGACGGCAACGTCGAGGTCAAGTCGAAGATCAAGGCGCGCATGCGCGAGATGTCCAACCGCCGCATGCTCGCCGCCGTGCCCAAGGCCGACCTGGTGGTGATGAACCCGACCCACTACGCGGTGGCGCTGAAGTACGACGAGGCCAGCATGGGCGCGCCGCGCGTGGTCGCCAAGGGTGCCGACCTGATGGCACTGCGCATTCGCGATTCGGCAAAGGGTGCCCAGGTGCCCGTGCTCGAAGCTCCGGTGCTGGCGCGCGCGCTGTATGCGCATGCCGAGATCGACCGCGAGATTCCCGCCGCGCTGTTCGCCGCCGTGGCCCAGGTGCTGGCCTATGTGTACCAACTGCGGGCCGCGCTGGCGAGCCGCAACGTGGCCGCGCCGGCGATGCCCGAGCTGAACGTGCCGGCCGAGCTGGACCCGCACAACACCCCAACCCCCGAGGCCGCTGAATGAACCCGTTGATGCGTCAGATGCAGGGCTGGCTGGGCCCGAACGCGACCGCGATCCGCGCGCTGATGGCGCCGCTGTTCATCGTGATGGTGCTGGCGATGATGGTGCTGCCGCTGCCGCCGCTGGCGCTCGACCTGCTGTTCACCTTCAACATCGCGATGGCGCTGATGGTGATGATGGTGGCCGCCTACATGGTGCGTCCGCTGGACTTCGCGGCGTTCCCGTCGGTCATCCTGCTGACCACCTTGCTGCGGCTGTCGCTGAACGTGGCGTCGACCCGCGTGGTGCTGCTCGAAGGCCACACCGGCGCGGGCGCGGCGGGCGCGGTGATCGAGTCGTTCGGCCACTTCCTGATCGGCGGCAACTACGCCGTCGGCCTGCTCGTCTTCGCGATTCTCGTGGTCATCAATTTCATCGTCGTCACGAAGGGTGCCGAGCGCATCGCCGAGGTCGGCGCGCGCTTCACCCTGGACGCGATGCCGGGCAAGCAGATGGCGATCGACGCGGACCTGAACGCCGGCCTGATCGACGACAAGGAAGCCAAGCGCCGACGCCTCGAAGTGGGCGAGGAAGCCGAATTCTTCGGCTCGATGGACGG
>JANNEI010000799.1:0-4244 GCA_031378565.1 Burkholderiales bacterium | reverse complement strand
CGACGGGCCGTTGCGCCAGACGCTGGCGGCTGCCATGGAGCGTGCTCGCCTGCAAGCCTGGGTGGGCCAACCGCTGCCCAGCGAAGCGGAGTCCGAGGCCGTCGCCGCCAAAGCCACGCCGACGCCGGTGCCCGACATGCCCGCGAGCGCGCTTGCCGTCACCCCCAGCAACACACCCACCACGACGGCCGCAGCGCCAACGACCACTGCCACGGCCGTACCAGCCACACCGCCCGCCCAGCCAGCGGCCACCGAACCCGTGAAGAAGGCGACGGAGGCGGTGAACCTGCTGCGCGGCCTGCTCGGCCGCTGAACGCCGCGCATGAGCGCGATGATGCGGTGGCTCGCATGGTTAGCATTGCCTGAACTGCCGCCCTCATGCCACCTCAGCAACTTCAACTCGCCGCCTCGCCTTGTTTCGTCGGTCTCGACGGGACGGCCCTCACGCTGGCACCGCGCGACGCCGCGCTGCTGGCCTGGCTGGCGCTCGAAGGGCCGACACCGCGCTTGCGCCTGGCCGCGCTGCTGTGGCCCGACAGCGAACCCGATGCGGCGCGCAACGCACTGCGCCAGCGGCTGTTCCAGTTGCGCAAGGCACTCGGCTTCGATGCCGTTGTCGGCAGCGCCACGCTGGCGCTGGCCGAGGGCCTGACGCACGATCTGCACGACGCCGACAGCGTGCTCGGCGAGGCCGCGCCTGCGGCCAGCGGTGAGTTTGCCGCCTGGCTCGAGCAACAGCGCCAGCGCCGCCGCGACCGCATGCAGCTGTCGCTGGTCGAGCTGGCGCAGATGGCCGAGGACGCCGGCGATTGGAGCGATGCGCTGTCGCATGCGCACGAGTTGCTGGCGCTCGAACCGGTGTCGGAAGCCGCGCACCGCCGCGTGATCCGGCTGCACTACCTGGCCGGCGACCGCGCCGCCGCATTGATGGCGTTCGACCGCTGCGAGCAGGTGCTGAAAAACGACGTCGGCGCGCGGCCGTCGGCCGAGACGCTGGCGCTGCTGGCCAGCATCGAACAGGCCAGCGCCGTTGCCACAGCGGGCGACGGTGTCGCGACATCGCGTCGTGTTCCGGCCGCGATGCTGCGGCCGCCGCGACTGATCGGCCGCGACGCCGCCTGGCAGGCCTTGCACGAGGCCTGGGACGGCAGCCGCAGCGCGGTGGTGGTGGGCGAAGGCGGCATGGGCAAGAGCCGGCTGGTCGCGGACTTCGCCCGGGCCCGGGGCCGAACGCTGCTGGTCAGCGCCCGGCCAGGCGACGACCGCGTGGTCTATGCATCGGCAACGCGTCTGCTGCGCGCCTTGCCCAGCGCAGCGGTGCGCGCATTCGAGGCCCCGCTGCGCACGGCGCTGGCCTGGTTGCTGCCAGAACTCGGCCACACGCTTCCCTTCAGCGGCGACGAGGGTCGCGTGCGCTTTTTCAACGCCGTGAGCGCGGCGCTGGACCACGAAGCGCTGGCGCTGGACGGCTTTGCGTTCGACGACCTGCACTTCGCCGACGCGGCCAGCATCGAGCTGCTTGAGTACGTCGTGTCTTCATCCAGGCGCCGCTGGATCGTCACCGCGCGGCCGGGCGAGGTGTCGCCGGCCGGCCGCCAACTGCTCGACGGTGGGCTGGCGCAACCCGACACCGTGCGCGTGCTGCTGATGCCGCTGACGCAGACGCACGTTGCCGAGCTGGTCGATTCGCTGGGCATCGCGGGCCTGAACGGAGCGGCCACCGCCGCCACGCTGCTGCGCCACTCCGGCGGCAACCCGCTGTACCTGCTGGAAACCGTGAAAGCCTGGTTCATGCGCGGCGACCTCAACCGCGACGCGACGTTGCCGGCGCGGCTGCCGGTGGCCGACACGCTGCACACACTGATCGAGCGCCGCATCGGCCGCCTGTCGGTCAACGCGGTGCGGCTGGCGCGCTGCGCGGCGGTGGCGGTGCCCGACTTCTCGATCGAGCTGGCCTCCAGCGTGCTTGGCATCCGCACCCTCGACCTGGCCGATCCCTGGGCCGAACTCGAGGCGGCGCAGGTATTCCGCGATGGCGCATTCGCGCACGACCTGATCTACGAATCGGCGCTGGCCTCGGTGCCCGCCCCGGTGGCGCGCCAGTTGCACGCCGAGATCGCCGCGTTCCTGGCCGTACGGAACGGCGAGCCGGCCCGGCTGGCGCAGCATTGGCTGCAGGCGCAGCAGTGGGCGCGCGCCGGTGCGGCCTACGGCGCGGCGGCGTTGCGTTCGCGCGATGCCTCGCGGCAAGCCGAGCAGTGCGGCTTGCTGGCCGAGGCCGCACGCTGCTTCGAGCAGGCCGGCGATGCGGCCGCGCACTTCGAAGCGCTGCTGCAGCGCGCACGCGTGCTGGCCGCCAACGACCTGGGCTCGCAGGCCAGCGCCGCCGTGCAGGCACTCGAACAGGCTGCCCGCACCGACGAGCAACGCCTGCTGGCGCTCGACGTGAAACTCGAACTGACGATGACCCGCTACGAGATCGACGAGGCGACGCGCCTGGGTCGGCTGGCGATTGCCAGCGCACGCGCGCTCGGCCACCGCGCGCTTGAATTGCGCTTCTCCATCGTGCTGTCCGGCGCGCTGTGCGATGCGCGCCAGGCCGCCGAGGCGGTGGCCCTGCTCGAACCACTGGCGCCATGGGTCGGTGCCCATGCCGACACCGAGCAGCAATGGGAATACTGGGAGGCCACGGCGCTGGCGCTGGACTATGCGAATCGCCTGCGCGACGCCATGCCGGCGTGGGACGCTGCGCTGGCGGTCGCGCGGCAGTCGGGCCGGCGCGACATGCTGTGGAAGACCATGTCGAACACCGCCTCTTCACAGGCCAAGATGGGCATGGTGCGCCGGGCCGCGCAAACCGCCGAGCAGGCGCGCCAGGTGGCGCTGGCCTCCGACGAATCGGTGTCGATGCGCATGCTGCAAATGCAGGTGACGCTGGCGCATCGGCTGCGCGACCTGGGGCGCTACGCTGAAGCACTTGTCCTGCTCGAAGACGCCCTGGCAGGTTTCGACAGCGGTGCCGGTTCGCACGCCGACAAGGCCCTGACCGAGCAGCGCCTGGTGGTGCTGTTCCAGCAGCTCGGTCAGCCGGCGCGCGCACAGCACCTGCTGGCCACCGAGCGCCCCGGCGTTCCATCGGGCGTGGCGATGATCCGCCTGGCGCACCACGCCGAACTCGAAGCACACCTGGGTCGCGACGGCCTGCTGCCGATGCGCGAAGCACTGCGCATCATCCCGAACACCGACGACATCTACCACCGCATCACCAGCCTGTTCGCCACGCGGCTGGTGCCGCCCGACGAAGGTGAAGCGATGGCCACCAACCTCGCGCTGTGGGCCACCACGCGCGAGCGCTATGGCGTGGCGCTGGCCGGCCATGTGCGTGCTGCCGCCTGTGCGCTGGCGCTGGCCGCACCGACACGCGCCCTGCCGCACGTGGAGGCCGCATTGCACCTGGCCAAGCAGTACCAGCCCGACAGTTTCTATCTGCCCGAGGTGTGGCTGGTGGCCGCGCAGACGTCGGCCGCGCTTGGCCGCGACACCGACGCGCGGCAGGCGGTGGCCGACGGTGTGGCGTGGCTGATGGCCGCTCACGACAGCCAGGTGCCGCCCGAGTTCCGCGACAGCTTCCTGCATCGCAACCCGGTCAACCGCGACCTGCTGGCGCTGGCTGGCCGCTGGATCGGTTGATTGGCCGGTCGATTGGCCAGCAGCCTAACGCGTTCATAACGGCGGGCTCGCTACAAACGGGGTTGCAACCGATGCCGGCAACCGCTTGCCGTGCAGCGGTCGCAGCGCTCATCAACCTTTTGGGAGAACCACATGAACCGAATCACAACCCGCGCTTTCTGCCTGTCCGCAATGGCTTTGACCTGTGCCATCGCAGCCGCACCGGCCAGCGCCGTGACGTTGTCGAAGACCGACGCCACCTGGACCGTCACTGCCACGGCACCGACCGGCGGCTGGAACTCGGCCGTCGGCTTCGACACCTCGACATGGCAGGCGGCAACCGTCCTCTACAACGTGGCCGACTACCTGGGGCCGAGCTACACCGCGCAGGGCATCTGGAGTTCAGGCGGTCAGTTCTCCGACACCGAAACGTCGTTCTGGGCACGCCAGGTGTTTCACCTGAACGCGCTGCCGATCAGCGCTTCGTTGAACTCGGGTTTCGACGACGACGCCGACTTGTGGATCAACGGCGTTCAGGTCATCAGCGACCACAACGGCATTGCCAACAACGTCAG
>JANNEI010000796.1:0-2486 GCA_031378565.1 Burkholderiales bacterium | reverse complement strand
GCGGCCTTCGTGTCGCGCCAGCCGATGGGCCGCGTCGGCCGCGTCGACGAAATTGCCGCGCTGGCGGTGTACCTGGCCAGCGACGAATCCAGCTTCACCACCGGCACCGCACAAGTGATCGACGGCGGCTGGTCGAATTGACGCGCAAGGCCTGCATATCCGGAGCCCTCAAGCTGGAAGGCTTTCACCGCCAAGGCGCAAAGGGCGCAAAGGGCACAAAGAATCGATCGATAAAAAGCGACACGTATCACCCTTTGAGTTTCCTTCGCGTTCTTCGCGCCCTTTGCGCCTTTGCGGTAAAAAATACGTCGCCACCCACCGGATTCTCATCAGAGCCCATCGACTGATCACCAACCAGGAAACGACACCATGAAACTGCTTCGACACGGCCCCAAGGGCTTCGAGAAACCGGCCCTGCTGGACACCGACGGCCAGGTGCGCGACCTCAGCGGCGTGCTGCCCGACATCACGCCGCAAACGCTGGCACCGGCCGGCCTGGCCGCGCTGCGTGCGCTCGATGTGAAGGCGCTGCCCGTCGTGCCGCAAGGCGTGCTCGGCGTGCCGTGGACCGGCATGGGCAAGTTCCTGTGCATCGGTTTGAACTACGCCGACCACGCCGCCGAGTCGAACCTGCCGATCCCGAAAGAACCCATCCTGTTCACGAAGCCGCTGAGCTGCGCGGTGGGCTGCAATCACGCGGTCGTGCTGCCGCAAGAGTCGGTCAAGTCCGACTGGGAGGTCGAGCTCGGCGTCGTCATCGGCAGCACCGCGCGCTACGTGTCCGAGGCCGACGCGCTGAAGCACGTGGCCGGCTACTGCGTCGTCAATGACGTGTCGGAGCGCGAATACCAGATCGAGCGCGGCGGCACCTGGGACAAGGGCAAGGGCTGCGACACCTTCGGCCCGGTCGGCCCCTGGCTGGTCACGGCCGACGAGGTGGGCGATCCGCAGGCGCTGTCGATGTGGCTCGAAGTCAACGGCCGCCGCTGGCAGAACGGCAGCACGAAGACGATGATCTTCGGGGTGGCTCAACTGGTGAGCTACGTCAGCCGCTTCATGACGCTGTATCCCGGCGACCTGATCACCACCGGCACACCGCCCGGCGTCGGCATGGGTGCCAAGCCGAGCCCGGTCTTCCTGAAGGCCGGCGACGTGATGCGCCTGGGCATCGAGAAGCTGGGCGAGCAACAGCAAAGCGTTCACGCCTGGAACGCGGCGCTGATCGACGGGTGATGCGATGAGTTCAGGCTTGTCGATCCGCATCCACGCCAACGACAACGTCGTCATCGCGCGCCGCCAGTTGCTGGGCGGCACGCTGCTGGCCGACGAGGGCGTCACCGTGGCCGGGCTGGTGCCGCCGGGCCACAAGGTCGCCACGCGCGCCATCGCGGCGGGCGAGGCGGTGCGGCGCTACGACCAGGTCATCGGCACCGCCACGCAGTCCATCGCTCCCGGCCAGCATGTGCACGTGCACAACCTCGCGTTCAGCAGCTTCGAGCGCAGCCACACGCCGGGTGCGGCTGTCACGCCCACCGCGTATGCGCGCGAGCCCGCCACTTTCGAAGGCATCGTCCGCGACGACGGCCGCGTGGCCACGCGCAACTACATCGGCGTGCTGACCTCGGTGAATTGCTCGGCCACCGCCGCGCGTGCCATCGCCGACCAGTTCCGGCGCGACATCCGGCCCGAGGCGCTGGCCGACTTCCCGAACGTCGACGGCGTGGTGGCGCTGACGCACGGCATGGGCTGCGCGACGGACAGCGAGGGCGAGGAACTGCGCGTTCTGCGCCGCACGCTCGGCGGCTACGCGCGGCACCCCAACTTCGCGGCGGTGCTGGTGGTGGGCCTGGGCTGCGAAACCAATCAGATCCAGGGCCTGATCGCGCAAGAAGGTTTGAGCGAAGGCGTGCGCCTGGTCACCTTCAACATCCAGGACACCGGCGGCACCGCCAAGACGGTGGCGCGTGGGGTCGAGGTGATCAAGCGCCTGCTGCCCGAGGCGAATCGGGTGCAGCGCCAGCCGGTGTCCGCCAGCCACCTGACGGTGGGCCTGCAATGCGGCGGCAGCGACGGCTATTCCGGCATCAGCGCCAACCCCGCACTCGGCGCAGCGGTGGACCGGCTGGTGCGCCACGGCGGCACCGCCATCCTGTCGGAGACGCCCGAAATCTATGGCGGTGAACACCTGCTGACGCGCCGCGCCGTCAGCACGCAAGTGGCCGACAAGCTGCTGGCGCGCATCGCGTGGTGGGAGGCCTACACCGCGCGCAACCACATGACGATGGACAACAACCCTTCCGCCGGCAACAAGGCCGGCGGGCTGACCACCATCCTGGAAAAAAGCCTCGGTGCCATCGCCAAAAGCGGCACCACGAATCTGGTCGATGTGGTCGAGTTCGCGCAGGCCGCCAGCGCGCGCGGCTTCGTCTACATGGACACGCCGGGCTACGACCCGGTGTCGGCCACCGGCCAGGTGGCGGGCGGCG
>JANNEI010000791.1:0-2810 GCA_031378565.1 Burkholderiales bacterium | reverse complement strand
TTCTTCCAGGATGATGGCCACTGCGAGGTAGTCGAGCCCCGCCCCGTCGTACTCGGTCGGCACCGCCACGCCGTAGCAGCCCAGCGCGGCCAGGCCCTTCAGCTCGGCCGCGGGAAAGTGGTGCGCCTTGTCCCAGCGCGCGGCGTGCGGAGCGATGCGGTCTTGCACATATGCGCGCACGGCGTCTTGAACGGCGAGGTGGTCTTCACTGAGCAGCATGGGGGATGGGTTTCCGGTTCGGAGTGGATCGTCGTCGAGGCGGGTCCAGCGAATCGCATCACCACGCCAGCCTTGCTCCGTCGTGGTTGAAGAAACCGCCGTTGTCGCCGGGGCGCAGCGCGGCCAGCGTGCGGCGCAGGTCGGCGGCGCTGGTGGCCACGTCGAGATCGGCACCGGCACCACCCATGTCGGTGCGCACCCAGCCCGGGTGCAGCGCGACGCAAACAGCCTTCCCGGCGAGCACGGTGGCCACGTCCTTCAACACCGAATTCAGCGCTGCCTTCGAGGCCCGGTAGAGCCAGCCCGATGCCGACGTGCGTTCGCCGATGCTGCCCATCCTCGAAGACACCACACCCAGCTTCGCACCCGGCGCCAGCAGGTCGGCCACCTGCGGCAGCACGCGCATGGCACCCAGCACATTGGTGTGCATCACCGCGTCGAAATCCGCGGCCGCAGGCGTTTGCATGGCGTCGGTGTCGGGACCGTAGACGCCGGCGTTCAAGACCACCACGTCGAACGCCCCGCGGTCGCCCAGCGGCCCGCCCAGTCCCGCGACGCTGGCCACGTCGAGCAGGTCCAGCGGGAGCGCCCGCGCACCCAGCGCCTCCAGCCGCGCCAGGCCGGCGGCGTCGCGCGCGGTGGCAGTCACGGTTGCGCCGTCGGCGCGGTATTGCCGCACCAATTCCAGGCCGATGCCGCGCGAGGCACCGATGACGAGAACGTTCATGTGCACCTCAAACGGCCGGCCGGCTGCCGAGGAGGCGCCAGGCCATCGCGACGAAGAGCGTCGCCCCCACTGCATTCTGGCCGCGTGCCAACGCCGGCGTGCTGCCGACGCGACGCAGCCGCGCGGTCACGCCCACCAGCAGCGCGAGAAAGACCATCAGATCAACTCCAGCGACAGGGCCGTGGCCTCGCCACCGCCGATGCACAGCGCGGCCACACCCTTCTTCAGGCCGCGCTTGCGCAACGCACCCAGCAGGGTGACGACGATGCGCGCGCCGCTGGCACCGATCGGGTGGCCCAGCGCGCAGGCACCGCCGTGCACGTTGACGATCTCGTGCGGCAGCTTGAACTCGGTCATCGCGGCCAGCGTGACGGCGGCGAAGGCCTCGTTCACCTCCCACAGGTCCACGTCTTTGGAAGTCCAGCCGGTCTTTTTCAGCACCTTCTCGATGGCACCGACCGGCGCGGTCGAGAACAGGTTGGGTGCCTGCGCGTGCACCGCATGCGCGTGGATGCGGGCGATCGGCGTGACGCCCATCCTCAGCGCCGTGCTTTCGCGCATCAGCACCAGCGCCGCTGCGCCGTCGGAGATGCTCGAAGAGGTGGCGGCGGTGATCAAGCCGTCCTTCTTGAACGCAGGCTTCAGGCCGGCGATCTTGTCGAGCTTGGCCTTGAACGGCTGCTCGTCGAACTTGACGATGGTTTCGCCGCCTTTGCCCGCGACGGTCACCGCAGCCATCTCCCAGTCGAAGCTGCCGTCTTCGTTGGCGCGCTTCGAACGCTCGGTGCTGGCGATGGCGAACGCGTCCATCGCCTCACGCGTGAACTGGTACTTGGCGACGCACTCTTCGGCGAACACGCCCATCGCCTTGCCGCCACCGTTGGGCAGCTTCTCGTAGGCATCTTCGAGCCCGTCGACGGCCATGTGGTCGAGCATGGCCGCCTGCCCGTACTTGACGCCCTTGCGCGCGAACATCAGGTGCGGTGCGTTGGTCATGCTTTCCATGCCGCCGGCCACCATCACGTCAACGCTGCCGGCCTTCAGCATGTCGTGCGCGAACATCATCGCTCGCATGCCGGAGCCGCACATCTTCGACAACGTGACCGCGCCGGTCGATTGCGGCAAGCCCGCGCCCAGCGCGGCCTGGCGCGCCGGCGCCTGGCCCTCGCCGGCCATCAGGCAGTTGCCCATCAGCACCTCGTTGACCGCGTCGCCGGGCACGCCGGCGCGCTGCACGGCGGCGCCGATGGCCGTGGCACCGAGCTGCACCGCGGTGACGGAAGCGAAGTCGCCGAGCAGGCCGCCGATGGGCGTGCGGGCGGCGGAAACGATGACGATGGCGTCAGGCATGGCGGGCTCCTCAAGGCAGGTGGAATGAAGCGATTCGACTCAGGCGAACGGTGTGGTCTGGCGAAAGCGCTTGACCGGATCGTACGGAAAAACATCGTGCACGTAGCCGGCCAGGATGCGCTCTTTGTGGCCATGCCAGAAGCTGGCTTCCAGCAGGTCGGCGTGGTGTTTCATGAAGACCTCGCGCACCCCGTCGTTGCCGAGCAGGAAGGGCGCGAAGGTTTCCGGAAACACGTCTTTCGGGCCGACGCGGTACCAGACTTCGCCGGACATTTCTTCTTCTTCGTTGCGCGGCTCGGGCACCTTGCGGAAGGTGCAGTCGGTCAGGTACTCGATCTCGTCGTAGTCGTAGAAAACCACCTTGCCGTGGCGGGTGACGCCGAAGTTCTTCCACAGCATGTCGCCGGGAAAGATGTTGGCGCGCACCAGGTCCTTGATGGCGTTGCCGTACTCGACCACCGCCTGGCCCAGTTGCTCGGGCGTGGCTTCCTGGAGGTAGATGTTGAGCGGGATC
>JANNEI010000780.1:0-6303 GCA_031378565.1 Burkholderiales bacterium | reverse complement strand
CGGCTGTTTGCCTTGCCGGCCAACGTGCTGGTGCTCGACGAGCCGACCAACGACCTCGACATCGACACGCTGGAGCTGCTGGAAGAACTGCTGCAAAGCTACGCCGGCACGGTGTTTTTGGTCAGCCACGACCGGCGCTTTCTGGACAACGTCGTGACCAGCACCATCGCCTGGGAAGGCGACGCCGAATTCGGCGGTCGGCCCGGCCTGTGGCGCGAATACGAAGGCGGCTACGAAGACTGGAAAACCCAGCGAGCGCGGGCGCAGCAGTTGCGTGAGCAGGCGGCGCGGGCAGCGTCGGCGGGAGACAAGTCGAAGACCGCGAATTCCGCAACAGCGTCCACCGCAGCCGCCACCAAATCAGCCCCGGCAGCGTCAGGCAAACCGCGCAAGCTCAGCTTCAAGGAACAGCGCGAGCTGGACGAACTGCCGGGGCGCATCGAGGCGATGGAGGCCGAGCAGCAAAGCCTGTCGACCCTGCTGGCCGATGGCGCGATCTACAGCAGCGACGCCGACCGGGCGGCGCTGGCGCAAGCCCGATACGCGAAGCTCGACGCCGATTTGCTGGCCGCGCTGGAACGTTGGGAAGCGCTGGGCGCGCGGTAACGGTGCAGGGCGTCAGCACCTCAACGGCTGCCGCCGAACCACGACTCGGCGAGGCCGTCGGGGTGGGACCGGCTGATGATCAGCCCGGCCTGCAGATACAGCGCGTTCAGCAGCCGCGTGGCGCGTTCGCGGTCCAGCCCGGGCCATTCGGCCAGTTCGCGCAAGGGCGTGGCCTGGCGGCGCAGACGGCTCACGGCGGCGCGCAGCGCAGGGTTGCCGGGCAGGCCTGAAACGTCCAGCCCCGGTGCCACGCGGTACACCGCCGGCCCGGCGATCTCGGTCAGCAGGTCGCTGCGCGTGCCTTGCAGCGCCAGCGCCCACAGCAGCGGGGCCAGCGGCTGGTGCAGGTGCAGTTCGCCCACCAGGGCCGGCTCGGCGTCGCCGGGCGGGCGCAGGATGGCCGGCTCGACGTGCATCACGCGCAGCGGCTGCTGTGCGCCGGCCGGCCAGTCGATCAGCTTGACGGGGCAATGCACCACGCCTTCCTGGGGGAACAGCGTGAGCGGGATCACGCGTTCGTCGAACTGGAGGTGCACCGTCAACCGCTTGGCGTGCCGCATGCCGGCAGCCAGCACTTCGAGCACGTCGATATCGCCGCGCGACTTCTCGAAGCGCACTAGGTCGGCCAGCAGCGACGGGCTGAGCGACGACAGCCGCGTGCCGCTGCCGCTTTCGGCCGCCTCGGCGTCCAGCTCGGTCAGGTACTGGCTGAAAGCGCTGGCGCGCATCAGCTCGGGCTCGCCGAAGGGGATGGTGGATTCGAACAGGCTGCTCACAGGCGGAACTCTAGAGCTTGGTGGGAAGGCCGGCACCGAATTTACACGGGTGGGACGGCCACTGTCAGCGCAGACCGTCGCGCGCCACCGCCAGCGCGCGCCAGAAGCGCGCGTCCTGCGTGGTGGCGAAGTTGATGCGCATCAGCGTGGTGGCGCGGTGGGTGGCGTGGAACAACGAGCCGGGGGCGAGCAGCCAGCCGTCCTCGATCATCACGCGGGCCAGCCGCTCGGTGTCGGCCCCCACATCGACCCAACCGAACAAGCCGCGCGGCGGGGCCGCGAAGCGGCAGCCGTGGGCCTGCGCCAGCTTGACGGAACGCGCACGCGCCGCGTCCAGCTTCAGCACCACGCGTTCGGCGTGGCGGCGCAGCAGCCCGTGCTCCAGGCAATGCGCCAGCGCCTGTTCGGTCAGGCTGGGCGTGGTCAGCGTGGTCAGCAGCTTGGTGTCGACCAGCCGGTCCACCAGTGCCGTGGGTGCGGCGATGAAGCCGACGCGCCAGTTGGGTGCCAGGATTTTCGAGAAGCCCGACACATAGATCGTGCGTTGCAGCGCATCCAGCGCCGCCAGCCGCGGCAGGTGGGCTGGCGCCAGGTGCGAATAGCTGTCGTCCTCGACGATGCTCAGGTCGTTCGCCTGCGCGAGTTGCAGCAGGCGGTGCGCCGCTCCCAGCGACAGCGACGCGCCGGTCGGGTTGTGCAGCACCGACACGGTGATGTACAGGCGCGGCGGGTGCGGTTGCTGCGCGTCGATCAGCTTTTGCATCACCGCCAGGTCGGGCCCGTCTTCACCGCGCGGCACCGGCAGCACGCGCAGGCCCAGGGCGGCCAGCCGCGCGTATTCGACCGACCAGCCCGGCTCGTCCACCAGCACCGAATCGCCCGCCCGCACCAGCGTGCGCGTCACCACGTCCAGGCCCTGGGTGGCACCGATGGTGGTGACGATCTGCTCGGGCGCGGCGGGCACGCCGTGGTCGGCGAGCCTGCCGGACAGCGCGCGGCGCAAGCGCAGGTCACCGGCCGGCTCGCCGTACTGGAGCGACAGCGGGCCGAGCAGCGAGCCGGCCGTCACGCGGCGCAGTGCGCTGCTCAGCATCGGCAGGTCCAGCCACTCGACCGGCAGCGTGCCCAGGCCCGGCATCGGCAGGCTGCCGGGCGGCTGGAACATGCCGCGCATCAACGTGGTGGCGCTGATGGGCAGGGGGGCCAGCAGCGCCTTGGCCGGCTTGGGTGGAAGGCTGCGCGACCGCTCCGAGGCCGACTCGCGCAGCGTCTCCCGAACATAGAAGCCGCGCTGCTTGCGCGCCTCGACCAGCCCCTGCGCCAGCAACTGGTCGTAGGCCGCCACCACGGTGGAAGCGCTGACGCCGTGCCGCCGCGCGCATTCGCGCACCGACGGCAAACGCGCGCCAGGGGCCAGCAGGCGCTGGCGGATGGGCGCGGCAAAACGCGCCGCGAGTTGCTCGGTCAACGTGGTGTCGGCCCCGCGCGACAAGGCCTGGGCGGGGGCGAAAGCGGGTGTGTGGGCGGCGGTTGTCGAAGCGCTCATGTGGTGGGATTGTTACCGATACAGAACGGCCAATCGGTCATCAAACTGTACTGGTTGTGTGCTGACGCCGATCGTAGACTGCAGTTCATGTGCATGCAAGACCCGTCTGCGTTCCGAAAGCCGCGCTCCCAAGGAAATGTGGCTCTGCCACTTTCCGGCATCCCCTCGGGGGGCGGACGACGCATGGCGTCGGCCTGGGGGCGCTCATGACCCGCCCCTTGAGCCGCGAGACCCGAGGGCTCTGGTACGGGCTGCTCGGCGTGGTGATCTTCGCGATGACCTTGCCGATGACGCGCCTGGCCGTCGGCCCCGCGCTGGACCCGCAATTGCCGCCGCTGTTCGTGACCGCCGGGCGCGCTGCGGTGGCCGGGCTGCTGAGCATCGGCTATCTGCTGGCCACCGGTTCGGCCCGGCCGCAACGCCGGCAGTGGCTGGCGTTGGCCGTGTGTGCAGCCGGCACGGTGGTCGGCTTTCCGCTGTTCCTGAGTCTGGCGCTGCGCCAGGTGGACGCGATGCATGCGGCGGTCGTCACCGGCGTGCTGCCGCTGGCCACGGCGGTGGCGGCGGCGTGGTCGTTCCGGCAGCGGCCGTCGAACGGCTTCTGGGTCTGCGCCGTGCTCGGTTGCGCGCTGGTGCTGGCCTTCGCCGCGCACCAGGGCAGCGGCGCACTGGGCGCTGCCGATGTCTTGCTGTTGCTGGCAGTGGCGAGCGCGGCCATCGGCTACGTGGCGGGTGCGCGGCTGTCGATGCAGATCAGCGCCGAGCAGGTGATCTGCTGGGTGCTGGTGATGAGCCTGCCGCTGACCGCGCCGGTGATGTGGGCGAGCTGGCCCGCACACGACGCCCATCCGATCAAGCCCTCGGCCTGGCTGGGCTTCGGCTATGTCACGCTGTTCTCGATGTGGCTGGGCTTTTTTGCCTGGTACCGCGGGCTGGCGCTGGGCGGCACGGTGCGCGTCAGCCAGGTGCAACTGGTGCAGCCGTTTCTGGCGCTGCTGTTCGCGGTGCCCGTGCTCGGCGAACGGCTGGACGCGACCACGGTGACTTTTTCGCTGGCGGTGATCGCCATTGTGTTCATCGGCAAGAAGATGCCCGCCCACACCCCGAAGGAAATTCGAACATGAGCTTTCAGCTGGCGCGCCGCACCGAGCGCATGAACCCGTCGGTGATCCGCGAGATCCTGAAGATCACCGAGCAGCCCGGCATCATTTCACTGGCCGGCGGCCTGCCCTCGCCCGACACCTTCCCGGTGCAGGCGATGCGCGAGGCGAGTGAACGTGTGCTGCGCGACACACCGCACGAGGCGCTGCAATACGCGGCCAGCGAAGGCTTCGGCCCGCTGCGCGAATGGGTGGCCGCCGAACTGGCCACGCAGGGCCTGGTGGCGGACGCGTCGCAGGTGCTGATCACCACCGGCTCGCAGCAGGGGCTCGACCTGGTCGGCAAGATCCTGATCGACGCCGGCAGCCGGGTCGCGGTCGAGTCGCCCACCTACCTGGGCGCGTTGCAGGCCTTCAATCCGTACGAGCCCGAGTTCGTGATGGTGCCGTGTGACGACGATGGGCCGTTGCCGGACGGGCTCGGTGTCGCACGCGGCGCGCGCTTTCTGTACGCGCTGCCGAACTTCCAGAACCCGAGCGGGCGCTGCATGAGCGAAGCGCGCCGCACCGCCGTGGTGGCTGCGGCGCAGGCGATCGATCTGCCCATCGTCGAGGACAACCCGTACGGCGACCTGTGGTTCGACAGCGCGCCGCCGCGCCCGCTGGCCTCGCGCTGGCAGGGCGGCGTGGTCTACCTCGGCTCGTTCTCGAAAGTGCTGGCACCCGGGTTGCGGCTGGGCTATGTGGTGGCACCGAAGCCGCTGCTGCCCAAGCTGCTGCAAGCCAAGCAGGCCGCCGACCTGCACACGCCCGGCTTCAACCAGCGCGTGGTGTTCGAGGTCATCCGCAACGGTTTCCTGCGCCAGCACGTGCCCACCATCCGCGCCCGCTACAAGGCGCAGCGCGACGCGATGCGCGCCGCACTGGAGGCGCACATGCCGCCGGGCTGCCACTGGCTGGTGCCGAGCGGCGGCATGTTCTTCTGGGTCGGTTTGCCGCCGGGCATCGACGCCACCGCGTTGCTGCCCCAGGCGGTGGCGCGCGGCATGGCGTATGTGCCGGGGGCCGCGTTCTATGCCGCCAACCCGCAGCACAACACGCTGCGCCTGTCCTTCGTCACCGTCTCGCCCGAGCGCATCACGCAGGGCATTCGGGCGCTGGCCGATGCGTTGAAGGAGGCTGCATGAACCACCGCTTCACCCAGCTCGACGTGTTCACCGACACCCCACTCGAAGGCAACCCGCTGGCCGTGGTGCATGCCGCCGACGACCTGAGCGAGGTGCAGATGGCCGCCTTCGCGCGCTGGACCAACCTGAGCGAAACGACCTTTCTGCTGCGGCCCACCACGCCGGCCGCCGACTACCGGGTGCGCATCTTCACGCCGGGCGGCGAGTTGCCATTTGCCGGCCATCCGACGCTCGGCTCCTGCCATGCGTGGCTGGCCGCGGGCGGCGTGCCGCGCGGCATCGAGGTGATCCAGGAATGCGGCGTAGGCCTGGTGCGCATTCAGCGCGACACGCAACACGGACGCCTCGCCTTCGCCGCACCTCCGCTGATCCGCAGCGGCCCGGTCGAGCCCGACGTGCTGCACCACATCGCGAGCAGCCTGCGCATCGACGCAGCTGCCATCCGCGCGTCACAGTGGGTCGACAACGGGCCGGGCTGGGTGGCGGTGATGCTGGCGTCGCGCGACGAGGTGCTGGCGCTGCAGCCCGACTTCGGCGCGATGCGCGGCCTCAAGCTGGGCGTGGTCGCACCCTGGGTCGGCGACGGCGACGACGACGCGCAGTTCGAAGTGCGCGCCTTCGTGCCCTCGATGGGTGTGCCGGAAGACCCGGTCACCGGCAGCCTGAACGCGGGGCTGGCGCAGTGGCTGATCGGGGCCGGACTGGCACCTGCGAGCTATGTCGCAAGCCAGGGCACGGCGCTGGGGCGGCGCGGGCGGGTGCATGTGTCGCGGGTCGGCGACGACGTCTGGGTTGGCGGGCACAGCGTGGTCTGCATTGATGGGCTGCTGCAGTTTTGATTTCAGCGTTCTGCAGTGCGTTCTTCCTCATGCGCGAGTCCGCGCAGGGTGTCGGCCTAGCTGCCGAGTAGCTTTCAGTTGCGGTCCATTGCGCTGAAACGCGATAGGTCACTTTCGTGCGGAGTCCGCGCCGGGTGTCGGCCCGGCTGCCGAGTAACTTTCTTCTGAGGGCCCAGAAGAAAGTCACCAAAGAAGAGGGCCTCAACACGATTTGAGCAGTTCTTCCGGATAGAAGATGCGGCTGTTGAC
>JANNEI010000778.1:0-1891 GCA_031378565.1 Burkholderiales bacterium | reverse complement strand
CAGCTGGACGGCCTCGGGGCTCTTGCGGGCATTGGCCTCGCTCGTCGCTTGCCCGTTCAGGGCAATCACCGCGCCGCCGAGCAAGGCCAGTGCGGCCAACACAGCAGGAATGCGCGGGTCGGCGCGGGCGTGCTTGAGGATCTTGTGCAACGATTTCATCGAGGGCTTTCGGGGTGCGGATGCCCAATGGGCTCGGTCATGCGGGCGAACTGTCAGAGTGCAGAAATCGCTGTGTTCACGGCGTGGCGACCTTGGCGATCAGGCGGCCGGCCTCGCGCGATGCGACCTGCTCGCGTTGGTACAACTCGTGACGCAGACAGGCCGTTTCCAGCAGTGCGTGCGTCAGCGTCGCCAGCATGGCCAGCTCTCTGCAATCGGGTGTGGCCAGGCGACAGCCGGGCGACTCGTTGAAGGCAACCATCGACGACGCGAAAAGGTCGCGAACCACGTCGTCGGCCACCGGCATGTCGCCGAAGAACAGCGGTGCCTGGTTCTCGATCGTCGCCAGGGTGGCCAGAATTTGTTGCTTGGACACTGTCACGGAATGGCTCCAGCACAGGGGTGCTGCGGGCAGCGAGGCCAGCCGCAGTTTCTGCAAGCCCACGATATCGATCGGCGCGTGTGGCTTTCGGGAAAGTAGCGGTGCTTGTCGGCCGCTGTTCGACTGACCGCTTCGGCAGATCGAGACGCGAGTCAGTAAGCGGCCATGAATCCGGCTGCCCACAAGGCCTGAGCGCCAATGAATATCGACGCGTCGCGCAGTGCCGTTCCGTCGTCGGCCAGTCGCACCCAGGCCAGCGTGTCATGGTGCGAGCCGGGCACCAGGTCGGTCGACCGCTCGGCGACGAGCCAGGCGAACAGGCGGGCGTAGAGCTTCGGATGCTGCTGACGCGCCCAGGCCAGGCCGACCAGATCGGCGTAGCCTTCCTCGCGGCGGGCGGCCTGCATGTCCATGTAAGCGACGCGCATGTCCGGCCCCACTTCAGCCGGCGCGCCAGCCGCAAACCCGGCTGGCAGACCGTGCCAGACACCGGCAAGGTAGCGATGGCAGTGGCCCAGTTCGTGTGCCGCCATCAGTTCCAGCGTCGCGTCGAGCAGGTCTGGCTCGATGGACTCGATCAGCGAGCGCGCTTGGGGGTTGCCGCGCATCGACAGCACGAGCTTGCAGCGCCCGCCCACGAACGCCAGCGCCAGCGGAGCGGTGCCGGGCGACGGCTGCGGTTGCACCACGATGTCCAGCGGAAGCGGCACCTTGCGTGCGAACGACACGACCGGCCAGACGCCCTTCAGCCAGCGAGCCTCCAGCGCGGTGAGGTCGGCCGCAGAGCACGAAAGTGAGGTGAGCGTCGCCACCCCGAGAGCAAAGAGGGATTTCCACATCAGACGACTCCTTCTGACGGCTCATCGTCGTGTGGCGGGCAACTCTTGAGCTACTTTGCGTTGCCGGCTCTTTCTTTTCCGATCAGTGCCCACCCGTTCCGGCATCCAGCCTGCACTGCGCCTGCAACTCGGCCCAGCCTTGCGATCCCAGTTGTTCCAGCGTGCGGATGTTGCTCTCGAAGATCGCCTCCGGGTCGGGGAAGGCGTCCACCGCACGCGCCACGCTGTCTTCGCGCAGCAGGTGCAGCGTGGGGTAGGGCGAGCGGTTGGTGGCGTTGCCGACGTCGTCCGGCGCGGTGTCTGCGAACTGGAACTGCGGGTGGAACGCGGCCACCTGCAACACGCCGGCGTAGCCCAGTTCTTCCAGCGCCGCGTCGGCAATCTCCAGGAAGTCGTTGAAGTCCAGGAAGTCGGTCATCGCATGCGGATGCACCAGCAGCGTGGTGTCGATCTGCGCCGGATCGGCCTCGGCCAGAAAGTGCATTTCGTCGCACAGCCGCACCAGCAAGGC